>NZ_JASHHB010000013.1:0-44274 GCF_047460035.1 Streptococcus mitis
TGTCTTCATCATAAGCTTTTACAGTTACTTGGGTTGTAAGTATTCCCTCTTTTCCCTCGGCTCGATAGCCTTGTCCATATAAAACAAAAACAAGATTTTGATGATCATCTACAAAGGCATCAGCTCCGTTCTTTATATCCTGACTTTCAAGGAATTCCATAATGTTTTGAAGATAGGATTCGTAAAATAGTGGGTAATTGTGTTTTTTATGGTAATCATCTAAAAATGTCACCTCAAACTCACATGGATAATTGGGCATCAAAAATATTTGTTCATCCAGCTGTTTGATTTCTGCGTCATGTAATTCTGTTTCTAATTCATCACAATCTAGTATTGATTCTTTATTTAATGCTTTCATCTTTTTCCTCTATTTCTTTTAATTTCTTTGCGATTGCGGTAATCACAGGAACGGTTACACTATTACCAGCTTGTTTATAGAGCTGACTATTACTAGAGACTTTTCTAGCAGCTTCAAAAGCCCAATCAGGAAATCCCTGCAAGCGAAAACACTCTTTAGGAGTGATTCGTCGTATCCTCAGACGGTAAAATTGTCCATCTATCAAGACACCGGCTACTTGATAAACTTGCTTATCTTCTCCTTCATAGCTAGCCACTACTACTCCCATTTGACCACTAGTTGTTAACGTATTCGCTATACCTTTTCCAACTCTACCACGACGATACCGAGAACTTGGTCTTTCCAAATTGATTGAATCTCCTATTTCTGCTTGAGCATATCCTTTTTTCGTTGCTTCCCGTACTTTTAGAAATTGGATTGGTTCTGGAATTAGTATTTTGGGGATTTTATCTCCTCCTTGCATCGTAGTCAGTGTTGGAGATAAGCCCTCACTTCCATAGACGCGACCAGTTTCCTTAAAGCTAGTTGGTAAATCTCCAACAACGACAATACCATGACGAACTTGAGTATTTAAAGTAAACATTGGCTCTTGATTATCCTTGAAACGTCTACCATTTTGTCTCTTTTCTAATCTATCTGGTGTCATACAAGGAATCGCAACTTTAAATCCTTCTCCTTTTCCACGAACTAAGGTTGGCGAAAGACCTTCTGAATAATAGACTTTACCACTCATTCCACTTCTTGATGGATTCAAATTTCCTAGTACTTTCAAAGTCTCAGAGTTAGTTGCTTGACCTTCTCGTCTGAAAGGAAATAAGAGTCTGGTACCTCTCTTTCTAGAATGTCCGATAATAAACACCCTCTCTCTATTTTGGGGAACGCCAAAATCCTTACTGTTAAGCACCTGCCACTCAACATCAAACCCCAATTCATCAAGCGTGGTAAGGATTGTGGTGAACGTCCGTCCCTTATCGTGATTGAGTAGGCCTTTAACATTTTCAAGAAAAAGAAAACGTGGTTGGATTTGTTTGGCCGCCCGAGCAATTTCAAAAAATAAAGTGCCTCTAGTATCTTCAAATCCCAATCGTCTTCCTGCGATTGAAAATGCTTGACAAGGGAATCCCCCACAGATGACATCGACTTTCCCTCTAAGTTTTTTAAATTCGTCATCTGAAACATTTCGTATGTCATGAAATTCTATTTCTCCTTCCGTTTGAAAAATGGATTTATAAGATTCTCTAGCAAATTTATCAATCTCACAAAATCCAATACACTCGTGTCCAACACTTTCCATTCCTAGTCGAAAACCACCGATACCTGAAAATAAATCAATAAATCTCATTTCTTTATCCCCCCTTTCTGATCGACTATCAATGTCCAAAAAGTCACACCACTTGAAATTAAAATGAGCATAACTAATATCCACTCGATTGGCGACATTTTAACCACCTCCTTTTCTAACACGGTTATTCCAAACAGAATACAAGCCGTTAAACACAAATTCAGCCAAAACTTCCGCTCGTCTAACAAAGCGAACATTGTCAAGAGCATATTGATAGATTCTCTCAAAATCAGTCATAGCTATATCACTGGCTGTTTCAGAAAAACCCTCTCGTCTAAATTGATCTTGTACTAATCCCCAAATATAATCTCGATCGTATTTTGTGACCTTTTCTACTTTTCTTCTCAAGATAGGTTGAGTATTCCTCTCCTCCTCATCCTCAATAAATAATGAATCAGTCTCACTATATTTAGTCTCACTAACTTCAGTCTCACTAGGGGCTGAATATGAGACGGGGGCCGTATCATATTCAGCCTGCCCTAGTCTTTTTTTAACACCAGGCCTGTCAGAATTAACTACTGGGTTAGAAGATAATTCCCCTAAATAAATCTTATTAGCTAGTCTCCCTTTCTCACTTGAAGACTGTTGGACTTCATCAATTAAGTCATATTCTTTAAGAATTTTTTTGATGGACAGTAATTTTGACTTCGAACAACCTAACAGCCTCATCAGTTTAGAATTAGAAAATACTAAATATACTGCTCCTTCTTCATCTATCCAACCACGACTGAGAGATAATTCTAAACGATCTTTTAAAATAGAATAAGCCACCTTTACTTCTAGTTTCATATCCATATATTTCTCATCCTCAAAAAGAATTTTAGGTAATTTATAATACCGTTCTGAAGTTTGGTATTGATTTGCGGTAATTCGTTTCATAGCGCTCCTCCAAGTTCTTTGAGTATTAAATCTCCACTTGGTTCCAATCGAACCAAGCCACTTTTTTCTAATTCAGCCATAAGAGAGATGGCTTCAACAATATCTATTCCCATTTCACGTACTAAAAATGAAATGACAATATAGCGTGATGATTGTAATTCTTTTGTCATTTTTCCTCCAGAAAATAAAAAAACGGAAAGATTGTGAAATTCCTTTCCGTAACATAATAAATATTTGAACACCAAACTCAACACCAAAAAAATGTTTTTATTGATAATTATTGCTCAATTAAGCACTTATAACAATGTAAAAAATAAAAATCTGTACTCACAAAAACCCTTGAAATTCAAGGGTTTTAAGCATTTATTCTACTTCACAATGTTTTATTATTTTAATTCTTCTAGACCAACCGTTTGAATAGATACGTTGATGATTATCAACAGCAAATTGAAGAAGTACATTTCATCATCACTATAATCATTTTGGTCATCTGTAATTCCTGATTTTTTATCAGTTTTGACTTGATACTGTTCTATTATCCATTCAGTAGCAAAGCGTTCATTCATAACATATTCATACGCATTTTCAATAGTTTACATGCCCCCTGCCGGAATCGAACCAGCAACTACTCCTTAGGAGGGAGTTGTTATATCCATTGAACTAAGGGAGCTAGATAAAAACTCTGCTGAAAAAGCAGAGTTTTTTAGTCGAATTAACGACGGATTTCTTTGATACGAGCTGCTTTACCTTGAAGAGCACGCAAGTAGTACAATTTCGCACGACGTACTTTACCGTAACGAACAACTTCGATTTTTTCAACACGTGGAGTGTGGATTGGGAAGATACGCTCAACACCTACACCGTTAGAGATTTTACGAACTGTGTAGTTTTCAGAGATGCCAGCACCTTTACGTGCAATAACAACACCTTCAAAAATCTGGATACGTTCACGGTTACCTTCGACAACTTTCGCGTGTACACGAACAGTGTCACCAGGACGGAATGATGGGATATCTGTACGAAGTTGACCTTCAGTCAAGCTTTGGATTAATGGATTCATTTTATTCTCCTATCTTTGTCAATCTTGAGGAAACTTCCTCAGCGGATAAACTGTATTTTTGTGCGTCCATTACACACAAGATACAGTTTACCAAATTTCCACCAAAAAGTAAAGAAATTTATAGCAGAATTCCTAAAAAAATCGCTACTAAACCACCTAGGTAGGTTAAGGATAGGTAGCTATAAAATACCTTCTTATCACTTAACAGTCTTTGAAGTTCATCATTCAAGGTAGAGAAGGTTGTTAAACCTCCGCAAAAGCCAGTTGCTAGAATAGCATAGACTTCCTTAGACTCCACATGGTTGTAGAGCAAGCCAATCAAAAAACAACCCAAAAGATTGGCTATGAGCGTTCCGAGGGGCAATTTAGATGCTTGATTATAGCGGGAAAAGAAATACCGTACGAGCGCTCCTAAGCCACAAGCAATTGCAAGATAGACGATTACCATTTTTTCCTCCCTAGAAAATAAGCCAAAAGTAGGCCTCCACCAATACTCAAAAGCAAATACAGGACTAAACTAAGATAACGCCCTGTATCCAGTAGTTTAACAGCATCAAGCATTAGACTAGAAAAGGTTGTTAAACCTCCGCAAAAACCTGTACCTAGTGCTAAAACCAAGCCCTTACTAGTTCCCTTATAGACCAGATAGCCCTTGACAAGATAAACCAAGCAGAAAATACCCAGATAGTTGACAAAGAGAGTGCCCAAGGGGAAATCTGGGCTGGCTGGTAACCAAGTGGAAACTAGGTAGCGGACAAGTCCGCCCAACATAGCAGCTAGAAAAATCCCTAGCGGATAAAATTGTTCTTTTTTCATTTGATATTTTGATCCTGATAATCACGCGAACGTTTGAGTATGTCCGAAAAAGTCGCAACAATAGTCTCCTGATATCGCTTGTCTCCTACACGATTTCTGACCTTTTCAAAAATAATTGCTTCTCTCTTGGTATCTAAAATCGGTTTCCCTGAAGCCTTCTTATAGGCAACTACACCCTCAACCAAATGCATTCGTTCTTCTAGAAGTTTAACAATTTGATCGTCGATTTGGTCAATTTCTTGACGAATAATATCTAAATCCATACAGCCTCCTCCTTTATTTGAATTATTGTATCAAAAAGCTATCAAATAGGCTAGTAAAATCCCAACTCATGATAAGAAAAATGCACTGATTGATCACATCAGCGCACGTTTATGCTTATCCTACTTTAGCAGCCAATTCTTCTGCGAATTGTTCCAAGCGCTCAATATCTTCTTCCTCGGCAGAAAGATCAACTTTAACACACTCTGAACCTTTTTCTGCTCCTGTTGACACAAAGACACGGTCAAAGTCATCAACAGCCTTACAGAATTCATCGTAGAAGGTATCTCCTGAGCCGACCACTCCATAGATTTTGCCATTCAAGTTGAGGTCTGCTAGGTCTTCATAGAAGTCCATCATCTCATCTGGCAATTCTCCATCACCATAAGTATAGGTCGCAACGATAGCGATGTCTGCTTCCAAGAAGTCTGAAGCGTCAACAGTTGTACATTCATCAACATCGACATCCAAGCCCAAGTCACGTAATTTGTCTGCTACAATATCTGCAATTTCTTCGGTATTACCGGTCATACTGGCAAATACAATTTTTGCTAATGCCATATCGTCCTCCTCAATTTATCTTTCTCCATTATATCACATCTTTTTCATTTTAAAAATAAAAATTCTTGTGCTACAATGAAATGAGAAAGAATTGAGGTTATTTATGGACATTTGCCATCAAATTTTAGAAAAAATCAAAGAATACGACACGATTATCATTCACCGTCATATGAAACCAGACCCAGATGCCTTGGGAAGTCAAGTGGGCTTGAAAGCTCTTCTCAAACATCATTTCCCAGAAAAAACTATCAAAGCAGTTGGTTTTGATGAACCAACTCTTACTTGGATGGCTGAAATGGATCTCGTTGAAGATCGTGCCTATCAAGGGGCACTTGTCATCGTCTGTGATACGGCTAATACTGCTCGTATCGATGATAAACGCTATAGTCAAGGTGATTTTCTCATTAAAATTGACCACCATCCAAATGATGATGTATATGGTGACCTATCTTGGGTGGATACTAGTTCAAGTAGCGCTAGTGAGATGATTACCCTATTTGCCCAAACAACTCAACTGGCCTTGTCAGATCGCGCTGCTGAATTACTCTTTGCAGGAATTGTTGGTGATACAGGTCGTTTCCTCTACCCTTCTACCACTGCACGCACCCTCCGCCTGGCTGCCTCTCTGAGAGAACAGAACTTTGACTTTGCGGCTCTCACTCGTAAAATGGACACTATGAGCTACAAAATTGCTAAACTTCAAGGTTATATCTACGACCATCTGGAAGTGGATGAAAATGGTGCAGCTCGTGTCTTCCTGAGTCAAGAAGTCTTGAAACAATTTAATGTGACCGATGCGGAAACTGCAGCTATTGTGGGGGCACCTGGACGCATTGACAGTGTTAGTCTCTGGGGAATTTTTGTCGAACAGGCTGATGGCCACTACCGCGTTCGCTTACGCAGTAAAATCCATCCTATCAATGAAATTGCCAAGGAACATGATGGCGGAGGCCACCCTCTAGCAAGTGGTGCTAATTCCTATAGCCTAGAAGAAAACGAAATCATCTACCAAAAGTTAAAAAACTTGCTTAAAAACTGATAAAATACTTGCCAAACTTTTCAGAATCTGATAGACTAGTATGGTAACAATCTATGGCTCGCAAAGAGACCATGGCAGAAAGGAAATATTGCAAAATGAAAAAAGATATCCATCCAGAATATCGCCCAGTTGTCTTCATGGACACAACTACTGGTTACCAATTCCTTAGCGGTTCAACAAAACGCTCTAACGAAACTGTTGAGTTCGAAGGCGAAACTTACCCATTGATCCGTGTGGAAATTTCATCAGACTCACACCCATTCTACACTGGACGTCAAAAGTTCACTCAAGCAGATGGACGCGTGGATCGTTTCAACAAAAAATACGGTCTCAAATAATGATAAAAAGACAGCTTCGGCTGTTCTTTTTTGTTTCTTGAAATCAACTGCTGTTTTCATGTTCCAAACTCATACTCTTCGAAAATCAAATTCATTCGTAATCCAAATCGTTTACGTCGATTTCGATAAGTTGTTGAAAACATTTTAAACGTTTTTACTTAGGCCAAAATATTCTCAACCTTGATTCTCTCTTTAGATAGCACATGATTATAGGATTTATCTTCAAGAGTTAGTGGCTTAAGTTTTCTTGATTTCCTCGGAATTTGCGCTTGTGAATACATCTTCATGATCCCTTGATAACCACTGTCTGCCAAGATTTTACCAGCTTGTCCGATATTTCTGCGACTCATTTTGAACAACTTCATATCATGGCAATAGTTCACTGCAATATCCAAAGAAACAATTCTCCCTTGGCTTGTGACAATCGCCTGAGCCTTCATAGAATGACATTTCTTTTTACCAGAATAATTGGATAGTTGATTTTTTAGGACGATTGATTTTTACCTCTGTTGCATCCACAATCACCGTATCCTCAGCACTAAGATGAGTTCTTGAAATCGTAAAGCCACTTTGAATAAGAGTTTCTTCAACCCATTGACTCCGACGGATTAAGTTGCTTTCGTGAATGCCAAAATCAGCCGTAATTTGTTCATAAGTGCGGTATTCTCGCATGTATTGAAGAGTAGCCATGAGGAGGTCTTCTAGGCTTAACTTAGGGGTTCGTCCACCTTTTGCGTGTTTAAGTTGATAAACTGTTTTTAACACAGCTAACATCTCTTCAAAAGTAGTGCGCTGAACACCAACAAGGCGCTTAAATCGTGCATCACTTAATGGTTTACTTACTTCATAATTCATAGTTTTATTGTATCATATTTTGTTTCACAGGAAGTCTACTTTTATTTTCCACTGCCAAGCACAATTCTTAGATTCACTCAAAAAAGATTAGACTTTTAACCCCAAAATTGATAAAATAAAAAGGAAAATAATTGTAAAAGGAAACTATAAATCACCATGATGAACATGCAAAAATTGAACATACTGTTTTTAATTTTTGTAAACATCAAAAAGGTTGGTTTAAAAGGATTTTAAGCCCTTAAGATTTTTTATCCAACACTACTATTCACGCATCCAAGACAAAATCTTGGCAAAAAATACAGTAGCAAAGAGTACACCAAACTACCACTCATTATGGGCGGTAGTTTTCTTTTCGTCTAAAATAGAGATAAAAAGATAGGTGGTAGCCTTATGCGTTACGGTTATGTTCGAGTATCTACAAGAGAACAAAATATTGATAGGCAATTTTCAGCCTTAGTAGAAAACAAATTACCAAAAGAAAATATTTTTATTGATTATGTTTCAGGAAAGGATTTTGACAGAATCGAATATCAAAAATTATTAACTACCTTGAAGGAGAATGATGAATTAGTTATTAAATCAATTGATAGATTGGGAAGAAACTATGATGAAATTTTAGAACAATGGCAATCAATTACTAAGAAAAAGAAAGTAAATATAACTGTTTTAGATTTCCCCTTATTAAACACAAAGAACAGCGATGACAATATCACAGGAAAACTAATATCTGACATCGTTTTGCAAGTTCTATCTTATGTGGCACAGTTTGAAAGAGAACAAATCAAACAAAGACAAATGGAAGGAATACGAGAAGCAAAGAAAAAAGGGAAAAAATTCGGTAGACCAAAATTGCTTGCCCCGGATAATCTCCCTGATGTAATAGCTCAATATACGAAAAAAGAAATAACCTTACGAGAAGGTGCAGACATCTTAGGAGTATCAAAAAGCACCTTTCATAATTGGATAAAAAATTCATAGTTCCTGTCAAAAAACCTAGGATTTTTTGGACAGGAAATACACTTTATTTTAGAACCATTTTCGTTAGAAAAAAGGTTCTAAAATCCAGCATTTTGACCGATTATTATTACACTACCATTCTATCAAGTTTGTCCAAAAAAGTCTAGGTTTTAGGACAGAGACCATTTATTTAATAATTTTTGTTTTAGGAGTTCTTTGATAATGAAAAAATAATTTTATTAACTACTTATCTTCATGCACAATAATTTAATTTTTACAAATACAAATAGTAACTAACGGAGAATTTTATATGAATCGCAAAATAGTTTTAATTTCACTACTTCTTTCAGGATGCATTCTGACTGCATGTACTCATACTAAGTCTCAAAGTAATCAAGAAGAAAAACAAATAGAACAAGTATCTTCAAAAAGCAAAAGTACTGAATTTGCTGAATACTTATCAAAAAATGAAACCATTATCTATGATTTAGAAAATTCTAAATCAACCTCAAAAGAAACTAGAATCCAATTTTTATTAGTTGCAAAAAATGACACAATTACAGCATATGATTTACGTGGAAGTAAAAATAGTAAATATTTAACATTAGGCGACGTTAGTAAATTATCTGACAAGGAAGTTATTGAGAAAGCGAAAGAACTTCATAAGCAAAATATAAAAACTTATTATGACAACCTCGTCAATTATTATAAGGAAGATTTAGAACTTACACAAAAGGAACTAGATGAATATAAAGCAAAACTAGACAAATATCCTGAAGGGGCAGTTGGAATAGCAAATGGTTCAGCTGAGGAACATGAGCAACGAATTGAACGACATAAAAAAACTATACAGGCATTAGAAAATTCCAATGAACTTACAGAATTCTCCAAACCTAGTACTGGTTCATATTCTATAAACTTAAAAACAGATGGCAGCGGAAATCAGACTGCTTATGAATCTTTGAAATATACTGGAACAATATTTGATAAGAAAAATAAGAAAATTGATTTTTCAAATCCACTAAAAAATTACTTCCCTACAACTGAAGACAATGGTTTTGGTGTTTCTCTATTTTATGCTACGGATATCTACGATTCGACTTTCAATATTGGAGTAAACAAAGACCATGAAAATACAATTGCAATTCGAACCAATAAAAATACACTATACACGCTTGATAATCCTAAAACAAACTTAAAGAATATTACCGTTGATAAAAAATAATAAATTAGATATACTGCTCGTCTTTAAAAAATGCCCTAAACAAATAAAAAGACAAGTAATAATATTTTAAAACAAGCATTAGGAGGGTGAATTTAGTATGGGGATAATTAAAAAATATAGTCCTGAAATTTCATTATTTTTATCAGTTTGTATTGCATTATTCATACCTTTTATATCTTCTAAAACATCTTTACCTCTTGGTATCATTAACAATGATATTCCTTCGAACATGGTGCAACAAATCATAGTTATGATTAAAGCAGAATACGTTTTTGCATATTTTGCATTTATCATCTCTATATTAGTTTTAAGATTCTTTCCACTAAAATTAGATATTAGACCATTTATTTTAGCCGGATTAATCTTTGTAGTCAGACAATTTTTGACAGGAATGCAAAATGAAACAAGTATTGGATTACATATAGAAAGTAAGGCTGGTCCAGCTTATTACTTATTAGTTTTAGGAATTTTGAGCTATGTGATAACTAGCATTAAAAATTCCAAAAATAAACTCTTTTATATATTACCCATTGTTCTACTCATTGAACCGACTTTTGATTTAATTACTTCATCAATTAGCCTAGGAATTTACTCATTAGCTGAATTATTAAAACTAATAATCCCCCCTCTTATTATTATTATTTATATTATATCTGCGGGGTCGAGAGCTGAGGAAATAGAGGCAGATTTAATAACCAAAGAACATGGAAAAGAGAAGCACTATAAAAGAATAAAATAAACATATGTGAATGTATAAACAACGCTCTATATCAGATTTTCAATTTCTCAACCACAATTATATTGTTATATTTTTTCCCAACTATTATAACTCTTGAAAAATATGGAGAAAAATATGAATTTTACAAATTATTTATATCGTATGATAGGCTTACGTCTAAAAAACAAAATCAAAGTTTCATATACCACACAAGCTCAATTCACACGGAAAGTCAAAGACAAATATCAAACTGAAGGTTCAGATCTTCCAATAAACGAACCAACATTATCAAACATTTTAAAAGGTAAACCTGTAAACAGTAAATTTCTTATGTCTCAAGAAAAAATTGATATTTTTGCAAAAATGTTCAATGTAACACATGAGGAAGTTATATTTGAATCAGAAAATGAAATTTTAAATTTTTTAAAATTTTCCCTTTTATTGATTTTATTCAATAACTCTGATTCCAATCCCTTTATAGATACTTCTACTGATGATATTTTCTTTGGAAATGCGACCTATAAAAATATTTTTAAAGATTCGTTCATAAAGGAAGAAATTCTTATAAATGTTTCAAACAAGCTACTTATCAATATCATTTCATCATCAAAAACAGATACAGATTTGGATACTTATATAGGTGCTTTTAACTATCATTGTGATGATTATATGGAATTCTTTATTGATTTCAAAAGGCTAATCTTCAATCATACACTACATACAAATTTTTTATTTGAATATATTTTGAATAGTGAAGAGAATTATCAAGTATTTATTAGTTCCTTCAATAATTTTATAGATATAAATTCAGATAAACTTCTTGAATTCTATAAAGAAAAAATCAAAAAAGAGATTCTTAAAGAGTCAAAAGGTAACAATGATAGTATATTCGCTAGACTAAATAATAATTTTTTTATTGAAGTATTTTCATCTGAACAATTTTTAAATTTATTAGATAGAAGCTTAAATATTGATAATTTCATATTATTTATAAGTAAAGCTAAACAAACCGTAAATGAATTTGATACATCTTCATCTATCTGTATGTACTATGATAAGGACAAATTAGACAAAGATGTAGAATACCTAAAGAAATTTTATAATGATAACCAAAATAAAAAAATTAAAAGTCTAACCGAATTAAATCTAAATATACTAGATTTCATAGATTTAACAAATTTTTTGGAAAATCAGCTTATTTAGAAAGATAATCACACACATTAACATATAAGTATCAATTCGTGGCAGTCGCATAAGCGACTGCTTTTATGTTCCTCTCATTATAGTTTTGAAACGATAATTATAGTTTCAAGACTAGTAATGAATTCTATCCTATTGTGATTTAAAATAAGACTATAAGCGCTTATTAAAAAATAAAGAAAGGAATCAGCAAATCCTAGGTATGCTGATTATAAAAAAATAATTATGTTTAAAATGAAAGCTAAAACTGGCTATTCTAACCAACTATTTCAAGAAATTTTCGATAACGAAAAAACTGCAATTGTATTATCCCCTGAAGCGAATATTCGCATGAAATACGTTGATAATAGCCCAACAAACGAAATTGACTCATATCGTTATTGGTTCGTTATTAAAGGACAACAGCCTTTTGAGGTTAAATTCTCATCCCAACAAACTATCGAACAATTTGACGAGATTGAATTTCAAGGTGCAGAGGCCTGCAATGTCAGAGGTAACATCTATTTCCGAGCGAACTCTGTAACCGTATTAAACAAAGGAGGTAAGTAATCAATGGTATTTCCATTTATGCAATCAGAAAATAAACGGGAGTTTGTAGTAAACGCCGACTATCTTGTCCAGTCTGTGGAGCTAGGGTTGAGGAACAGCTCTATCTCTTCAACTACAAATTCCTTCCAATTCATATATGGTGACAATTATCTAGACTTTGTCCCAAGGTTTCCTTGTGCGTACATTTTGGATAACAATCTATACCAACAGATTTTTCAAATTTTATCTACAAGTGCCTACCCTATGTTGACATTTCTTAAACAGCCATCGGCCTATATTGTCAAACGTGATGGTGATGGTGTAAGCATTAACACTAGTCGTGCTTTTAGGTTTCCATTCTTTAGGGGAATACCTGAAAGATTGACGTATCAAAAGCTATCTGATGTCAGCGTTCAAAACGAAAGTTTTGAACTCATGAAAAATTATCGAATTGATTTCAATCGCATCGTTCATTGCTTGATTGCTGGTTCTTCTGGTTCTGGAAAGAGCTACGCTTTGACCTATCTAATCTCTGTTATTAATCAATTTGCTCATGTAACAGTCGTGGACCCCAAGTGCGATTCTATCTCTCGCTACTGCTTAAAACAGAACATACCTGTTCTTTATCAAGAGAAAGACTTCTCATCTGATGAATTTGTTTCCAAGGTAAACAGCTTGCTAAAAGTGGAACTAGATACTATCTATCAAAGACAATCGGAGCTTCTTGAAAATCCTTCTAAAAAATTTCAACATCGTTGTCTGGTGATTGATGAATTGCTTGCTTTAACCTCTTTGACTTCTAAAAATGTTAAAGATACCTTTTTTGCACTATTATCCAATATTGCACTACTTGGACGAGCAACATCTGTTCACCTAATCCTAGTGAGCCAGCGGATGGACACAAACGCTTTACCGATTGCCGTTAGAGAGCAATGTAATTTCTTGATACAACTTGGTTTAATCAACAGAAAAACGACAACGTTTTTATTCCCAGACTTAGATTCAGAGACAGGAATTGTCATTCCTAACGGAAAAGGAACTGGTATTGTTCAAGTCATTGATGGTATAACACCACCTAATGTCATGCCGTTGCTCATACCAACTTTTAAAGGAGAAAATTTATGAAAAATTTTTATAAAAAAATAATAAGACAAACCACTGTAATTACCGATAAACTCTACTACTTACTGCCTTTAGAATTATTTTTAGGCTTTCTATGGGGGTTATTTCTAGCAGGTATATGGTTTATTAACCAAGTTAGTACTATTATCTCTTGGAACGCTTGGGGACAAATTCGGAATAATTTTCAAATAGGGCAATCTTTGCTATTTCAAACAATCACTATCGTCACGATTATCTATCTTTTAGCTCATACCATTCTTTGCATCGTGTGGATAAAAGAAGATAAGTTTTTCAACTTTTTCCGAACAGTAAATCGATTAAGGATAGTACGAAAACAAATGCTAAAGAGAGGCAGTGAAATCGATTGTGAGGTTGTAAAAGAGTACAAAACTATTGTTCAATCTATCAGATGTACTATAACTCATGAATATATTCTAGTTATTATACCATGGGCAGAAAACTCAGATATTGATACAATTTTACAAAAAAAATTACCTTTTTTGTACGACTATCTTACAAGAGTCTATCGTGAAATATATACATTCTCTCCCAAAGATAGTACTTCACTTAATCATATAATACAAGGGACGAGAAAGCATAATTGATTTGTATACTAGCGGAGCTTGCCGTAAGGCAAGAGCTCCGAGCTGGTTTTATGTTCCAATTTGGTCAGGACAGAACTATACTACTTCTGGGCTTGTTATTGAAGTAGTATAATGTTGTTCCATTGTTCCAAAAATAAAGGAGTTTTAAATGGTAAAAGCACGCAATGTTATGTTTGTTCAACAAATAGACTATTTCAAAACATCAAATATTCAATCTATAATTAAAGAACTAACAGATGTTCTAAAACCAATTCGCTTCGCAGGAATTTTACATGATAAAGACATAGGAAGTGACGGAACTGCTGTAGCTCCTCATATCCATCTTATCCTTCAATTTGAAAGCGCTAGAAGTCTAAATAATCTAGCTAAACTAACTAGTCAACCAATACAATGTTTTGAACAGTGGCGTGGTTCTATAAATAATGCTTACTCTTATTTAGTTCATCATACTTCGTCAGACCAAGATAAGTATCAATATTCTCCCAAAGAAGTTATTGCGAATTTTGACTATTTACTCCTATTAGACACTATCGAAAGAAATGTAACCAAACGATATGAAATAAATGACACTATGATTATAGATAATCTACTGGATCTACTTTATACTGGTAATATTACAAAATCAGAAATTGAACAACGACTTACTGGTTCACAATATGCCAAAGCAAGGCAAAAAATAGAAACCGTCTATTTAAAACGACTAGAAACACAAGCCGAACTATGGCGACAAGAAATGATTGACAAGAATGAAATTGTTACGATTATTTGGCTTTTTGGAAAAGCGGGAACAGGGAAGACTCGTCTAGCACGTCAATACGCAGAACAGTATGACCTTAACTATTTTATTACGGGCTCAATCCGTGACCCTTTTCAACAATACAATTTAGAACACGTGATTATCTTAGACGAATTACGCCCCCATCAATTTGACTACTCAGACTTACTCAAAATGTTTGACCCTTACAATGTTAAAGCGATGGCAAGTAGTCGTTATTTTGACAAACCTCTTTTAGCTAACGTATACATCATTACAAGCCCATACTCCCCATATAATTTTTTCTTAGAATTAACAAAGAAGAAACAAACAAGCCACATTGATTCTTGGGGACAATTAATGAGAAGACTAACACTAGTCATAGAAATCTCAAAAGAATATCTACAGTTCTATAAGTATTCTCCATTAGACCAGATGTTTTATATAGACCATGGCAATAAATTACCAAACCCCTTTAAAAATCAGACTGATAGAGAAGAAACTATTCAAGACAAATCGTACCAGTTATTTTTAGAATTGAATAAGAAAAAGGAAAGGAATGAATAAATGCAAGAAATTCAAACAGTTACCTACATAGATATCGCAAATCAAGGATATCCAGAAGGCACAGCTAGACGTGTTATACGAGAGGGTAAAAAATTACTTGTCGAAAGAGGTTTTCAACTTTATAAAAACAAAAGGATTGGAAGAATACCAAAAACTATTGCCGAAGAAATTCTTGGATTCAAAATCATCTCAAAAAATGATATAATAGATACTGTACTCTTCGCTACTGACATAGAAAGAGGAAAATAATATGTCAGTTATTAAAGGATACAAGGGAAAATGGAAAGTAGATATTACCGATGGCATAGACCCATTGACTGGTGAAATCAAACGGCATAGAAAGTCAGGATTTACCACTCGTAAAGAAGCTGTTCAATATGAAGCAGATTATCGATTAAACAAACTTCACCAAGTTCATATTAAAGATAAAATATCTGTTTCTCACCTTTACTCTTTAGTTCAACAAGAAGATGAACTCCGTGGGAATAAACGTGGTACCATTGATACACAGATATCCTATTATAACCAATATGTCTCTAAGTTTTTTGAGCATGCAGATATGTCTGCCATTACTATCCATGAAGTAAAAAAATTTAGAGATTGGTTGGTCAAACAACCAAGTGTCAAAGGAGGAACACTATCAAGCACGACCGTTAATCAGCTAATGATTTTTCTACATAAAATGTTTGATGTTGCTGTCGCTAATCGTCTTAGACAAGATAATCCATGCAATGGACTAAGAAAACTGCCTGATAAACACAAGGAGATGTCTTATTTCACTCCTGAAGAATTCAAGCTATTTGATTCTCTGTTCACAGAAGATGAATATATGTTTCAGCTATTTTATCGAGTGCTGATGTTTACAGGCGTTCGTGTTGGCGAAGCATTGGCCTTAACTTGGAAACAGATTAATTTATCAGAGGGTTATATCGATATTAAGTATTCTGCTTACTTTCGTAATAACAAGGTCCATATCGGAACGGTAAAAACTACTCAATCCAATCGTCGAATTTATATTCATAAAGCATTCGTTCAAGAACTAACGGAATGGAAAGAAAAACAAGCTCAACTATTAGTAGAGTTTACGGACAATACAGAAGACTTACAAATCTTTCAAGACAGTCCTTTACAACTAACTGCTCCAATGGTTTCTAATCAAAAGATTAAATTGAAAAAAAGAATGCCTGCATCATTAAAAATGATTCGTAATCACGATTTCCGACACTCACATGCAGCATTTCTAATTTCAAAAGGACTCAGAAATGGTGAAGGAAAAGATTATATATTTTTTACACTTATGAAACGACTTGGACACAGTAGTATTAATACAACAATCAACATCTACTCTCACCTATTCCCAACTCAACAAAAAGAAGTCGCCAATGCTTTTGACAACTTTTAGGGCAAAAAATGGCAAAAAAATTTATTAAAAAGGCTCAAAGCCTTGAAATGAAAGGAATCTTAAAAATCTTATGATGAACATGCAAAACATGATGCGTCAAGCACAAAAACTTCAAAAACAAATGGAACAAAGCCAAGCTGAACTTGCTGCTATGCAATTTGTTGGCAAATCTGCTCAAGACCTTGTTCAAGCGACCTTAACTGGTGACAAAAAAGTTGTCAGCATTGACTTCAATCCAGCTGTCGTTGACCCTGAAGATCTTGAAACTCTTTCTGATATGACTGTTCAAGCCATCAACTCTGCTCTTGAACAAATCGATGAAACTACCAAGAAAAAATTGGGTGCTTTCGCTGGAAAATTGCCATTCTAAGCATAAGAAAAACAAGCATTCAATAGAATACTTGCCTATCATGGGAGGAACAACTGTTCCTCTTTTTGATTACTAAAAATTAAAGAATTCCATGGCCTGTTTGAAAAGCAATTCAGTATACTCTGGGTTTTCTTGGGCAATGGTAAGCTGATCTTGAATCATTTCCAAGTCATCTGTTATCATGCCATCTGCACCCAAATGAACTGATTTATCAAAGGACTCTGAACTATTGATGGTCCACACGTACAATTTCTGATCCGTATTCCAAAGCTTGTTGACAAAATTTTCATCTAAAGTTGAATACTCCATGGTGTAGCCTGTGGCTTTCGTTCTTGGGAAAATACTATTATAAGGTAGGATGAAATAGACTGGAATTTGAGTATCGTAGGCTAAAACCTGGTCAATCACATGGTAGTCCAAGGATTGCATTTGGTGACCATTCTGCTTAAGAACAGTTCCATATTTTTCCATAAAGCGTTTCATCATATCTGGGCTATCTTTTCGACTGGTTTTAATCTCAATAAGAAGTTTTTGATGCAATTCATTGGCTTTATTGAGATAGTCATCAAAACTGGACACCTTGCTATGATAACCATTTTCTGAAATATCAAGTTTGGTTAATTCTTTCAAAGTTAGATCCTGTGGATTGGCATTAACTCCTGTCAAATTCTTGATATTGGCATCATGCATCATGACAAACTGGCCATCTTTTGTTTCCTGAATATCTGTCTCAACGAAATCTGGAGATAACTGAGCGGTTTTTTCTAGTGATTGGACTGTATTTTGCACACCATTCTTATTGGATACTCCCCTGTGAGAGATAATCAAAGGTTTATTGGCAACTGGAGCTTCTAAATAAACATAACCCTCGAGAGCGAAAAAGATAGCGGCACAGCCCATCACTCCCCATCTCATCCAGTGGTCTTTCTTTCTCCTTGGTGTGATTTCTAGTTCTTCTCCCGTTAAGAAGGAAACAAACTTAATAAGGAAATAAGTCAAGGCCATATAGTGGAAATTCTTAATCAAGACAAAGTTGATAATTCCCAGCACAAGAGATTCCTTATGGGTCAAACCATCCATCAGCACCTGACTTGCTAATATTGGAATCAATAAAAGAATGAAAAATAGGTAGGTTTTGACGACAATCCAAAGCAAGTTCCAAGTATAAAACCAGGAGTGCTTTCTTGTCTTCTCTAGACTGTATCTGACTGCTTCTTTGACTGTTTTTTTCTCAAATAAAAGCTGAGGTAGAGCAAACATGAAACGCACTGAAATGTAAAATAGAAGTAAAGCCAGAATAGTAACCACTATACCTACTAGCCAATACTTGTCTTCTACATAATCAACGATAAAGTCCGGTATGACAATTTTATTTAGGTAGTAAATCTTTAAAATCTTTCGAATCAATGGAAAGAGCATCATGACATAAAAGAAGATAAAGGCTATCTTTGCAAGCGTGACTTGCTTCATAAACAAAAAACTTTGGCGAAAGACCTTGCGACTGTACTCCAGCAAGGTCCTTTTTTCATGGCATAATAAATGCCGGGCTCCGATAAAGAGAAGTCCTATCTGGTAATAGGCGATCAGTAAATTAACGATTACCAGAATAAATAAAGCAAGACTAACAAAGGGAGAACCCTTTATAATGGCAAAAATATTGTTGTAAGATAGAAAGAGATAACCTGTCTGACGGAGTAAAAGTCCAGCAATCCAAGAATTGGACGGTAACCAGACAAACTCAATCATCATAAAAGTCAAGAAAAAGAGAAAGAGTATTTTATCTAGATTAAAGTATATCTGCTTAAAACCTAGATTTTTAGGTTTTTCAGGTTTCATAGGCACTCCTAGTCAAATAATTGAGACAAGTCCAAGCCTCCAAAAGGATTGTTTGATAGACTACTTTCTGTCCCTAACAATTCTCTAGCTTGGTCTGACTCTAGAAAGGACTCGTAAACACGCGCTGTCATACGAGCATCCTCTAAGCTATTATGAGACTGACCTTGAAATTCAAGAAACGAGGCAACGGTTTGCAATTTGAGATTGGCAATACCGTGTAAATCCGAACTCCGACGTTCAAAAGCTTCATCATACAGATCCACCTTGTACTGTCGGCTGTAGTCTAAACCATGGTCTGCTAGAATAGGCAAATCACTTTTAGCAGCATTGTAGCCTACCATTGGTACAGAACCCACAAACTCTTGAAATTCTGCTATAACTTTCTCTACTGGAGGGGCATCTTTTAAGGTCTCAGCTGTAATCCCCGTCAATCCATTGATAAAACTTTTTAGAGGCACACTGGTATGAACATAGGAATCATAGGCATCAATTTCCTGACCATCTCTAAAACGCACTGCCGATACTTGAATCAGGTGTGTTTGTCCTTCGTGCTGATTAAATTCTAAATCAAAAGCAATGTAATCTTCTAATCGTTCCATTTTCTACCTCTCCTCTACTGTTATTTAACTTGATCAACTATACTATTAGAAACAAAAGAAGCCATCAGGTTAGCATGTAACCTAAACAGCTCCTTGATTATCCTCCAAATAAACGAGCAAAAAAGCCTTTCTTAGTGGATTGAACTTCTTCTTTTGCTTGGTCCAGCTCTAGCTTAAGATTTTCTTGATCCTTCATGGCTTGAAGGGTCAACTGTTGCTGCTGATCCAGTTGTTTGTCTTTCTCAGCAATCTGACGATCTTTGATGCGCATCTGCTCATCTTTTTCTGATAACTGACGATCCTTGGCTTTTAATTGTTCATAGAGACGAAGAATTTCTGCATTCTTCTCATCAACCAGAATCTCCATCAGTTCACGTTGCTTGACATCTTCACTGACAGGCTCATCTTCAAAAATCGTTTTTTTATAGATTTCTTCTAGCTTAATCAAGCCACTTCTGGTAACGACTGTTACCCCTTTGTCATTTTTATCTGTGTCTTCTTCTGGTAATTCTTTGACACGGTTATTGATTGCTTGGCGAGATAATCCTAAGACCTCTGCAATCTCACTGACGGTCATTTCAATACTCATAATATCCTCTGAAACGTTTTCTAGCTTTTCTTTACTTAAATCTTATCATAAGCTAGAAAAACTGTCAAATTTTCGCTTAATCTAAGGCCTTCAAAAAGGCTAACAAGACTTGGGCAGAGCGACGTCCAGCTTCGATAATAAACTCATCAAAAGAGATGTTTGCTTCATGGTTGGCATTATCACTCATAGCTCGGATGACTAAGACTGGAAGATTAAGGGCATGCGCTGCCTGAGCAATAGCCGCCCCCTCCATCTCAACAGCCAAAACATCTGGAAAATGGGACTTAATCGCTTCTATCTTATCATTTCCTGCGACAAAACTATCTCCTGTAGCAATCAATCCAAGATGCCAGTTCTGGTCCAATTGAGATAGACTCTCTTGAATTTTAGCAACAAAGGTTTTATCTGATTCAAAATAAAGCGGTTGTTGTGCCATTTGTCCATAAGCATAGCCAAATGCTGTGACATCCACATCATGATAGGCTAATTTGTCAGCAATCACAACATCCCCAACAGCAATACCTTCTGCTACTGCCCCAGCTGATCCCGTATTAATCACAGCATCCACTTGAAAATGATCAGCTAAAATAGCTACACTCATAGCAGACATCACCTTACCAATTCCACTTTCTACAAGAACGACTTCATGAGAAGCAATGGTTCCTGTGTGATAGGTATTGCCTAAAACAATTTGCTCCTGGGCATTGTCCAAATGCTGGACCAGATACGCCAGTTCTTCTGGCATAGCCGCAATAATTCCTATTTTCATTTCAATTCCTTTTCTATTACAAAAGTTTCATTGCTAAGACAAGCAAAATTAAGAGAAAGATGACTGCAAATAAAATCTTATTCAACTTAGAATTGAAGACATTTCTCTTGGTATTTTCAATGCGACGGCTTTTATGAATAGACGGTTCGACCTGAATCTTCAAGGTTTCCTGGCTAAAACCATGATCCTTAGGATTGGCATAACCAAAATGGGAAGAAGAGGTTGGTAAAATTTTTGTCTCCTCATCATCTAGCAAAGGGGGACCTGAAATCTTTTCGCCTCTATTAGCTCTTTCAATCATTTCATCCGTTAATAAAGGTTTACCCATACTGACCTCCTCTATCTTTTCTGCAATTCCCAGTATTGAACAGCCATAATCGTCTTGGCATCACAGATATGACCTGATTGGATTAATTCCTTGGCTTCTTCTAAGCTCACTTCAAGAACTTCTAAGGTTTCATCCTCATCCTGCGGACGCGGATTTTCCACTTTAGTCAAATCGCTTGCTCGGTATAGTTTTAACTTTTCATTACAAAAGCCAATGGCCGAGTAAAAATCGTACAAGAGTTCTAATTTCCCTGTATAGGCTGTTTCTTCCTCTAATTCACGAAGTGCTGCTGCGACAGGGTCTGTGTTTTCTCCTACTTCCAATTTTCCGGCTGGAATTTCATAAGAGGCTGCTTCAATGGCTTTGCGGTACTGCTTGACCAAGATAAGTTTTTGCTCATCCGTTACAGCTAAAACACAGACAGCTCCATTGTGGAAAATCAAATCCCGTTGGGCAGTTCCCTTTCCTTCTGGTAATTCAACCTGATCTTGGACCAGTTTAAATATTGGTCCTTGATAGATCTCTTTTCGGCTTAGCGTTTTTTCTTCAAATTCCATGATAGGCTCCTACTGATTCTTAGGATGATGAGGAAGGCGTGTTGCATATTCGTCTTTATTAACCTGACGACCGCGACCAATAGCAATAGCATCCGATGGGACGTCTTTAGTAATAGTTGAACCAGCACCAACGAGGGAATTGTCACCTAACTCAACTGGCGCAATAATGGTTGAATTTGAACCAACAAAGACATTGTTACCGATGACTGTCTTGTATTTGTTTTTGCCATCATAGTTGACTGTAATTGTTCCTGCACCAAAATTAACCTTGCTACCCACTTCACAGTTTCCGATATAAGTCAAATGACCAGCCTTAGTATTCTCGCCGATAGAAGAACCTTTAACCTCAACAAAGTTTCCAATATGGACTTGGGCACCCAGACTTGAACCTGGACGAATGTGGGCATACGGACCGACTGTCACTCCATCAGCAACACTACTTTCCTCAATCATAGAATTGGTAATGACAGCTCCTGCTCCGATAGTGCTGTCAACTACATAAGTACCATTTGTCAAAACAGTCTCAGCACCAATTTTCGTTTGCCCCTTCAAGGTAACATTGGCTTCGATTTGAACTTCCGGAGCAATCTCAACATCAATATCGATATAAGTTGCTTCTGGGTTGACAAAGCTAACACCATTGACCATGTGCTGATGATTGATGCGACGACGCATAACCGACTCAGCAGTCGCAAGAGCCACGCGGTCATTTACCCCAAGACTTTCATCAAAATCTTTCAAAGTATAAGCGCCAACTTTTTCACCAGCTTCACGGAAAATGCCAATGACATCTGTAATATAGTATTCGCCTTGAGCGTTATTGGTATTGATATTTTTCAAAGCCTCAAACAAACGCTCGTTATCAAAGACGTAAGTTCCAGTGTTGATTTCCTTGATTTGCTTTTCAAAATCTGTAGCATCCTTCTGCTCAACAATGCGAAGAACCTCAGCATTGTCATTACGCACAATTCGTCCATAGCCAAAAGGATTATCCGTTTCAGCAGTCAAGATAGTCGCCACATTTTTATGATTGATGTGGAAATCAATCAAGTTTTTCAAGCTTTCACCAGTGATTAAAGGAGTATCTCCTGCAATGACCAGGGTGTGACCTGACAAACCTTCTAAGATAGGCTCTGTCATCATAACCGCATGACCGGTACCCAACTGTTCAGATTGAGTCACAAATTCTGTCTGTCCAGCCAAGACCTGCTCAACCAATTCCGCCTTGTGTCCTACAACTGTTACTGTCTTTTCAGGCTGGATAGCTCCCACACTACGGAAAACATGTTCCAACATAGAAATACCCGCAACCTTGTGCAAAACTTTTGGCAAATCAGATTTCATGCGAGTCCCTTTACCCGCTGCTAAAATAATGGCATAATTTGACATAATCTTCTCTTTTCTCTAGAAATTCCCTTTTATTATACCATATTTCAAATCATTCCGCGCTCTTGAAAGAAAAAATGCTCTAAAGTCCTTTCTTAACCCATTTTTTGAGTATTTTTTTTGATTTTTTCCCATTTTTAAGGTAAAATTATGAGATATGAGAAAGAAAATTAATCCGCTTATTTTATTTGGTTTTTTTGGGATTTTGATTTTCATTTTAATCCTGAATCGCCCTCGTTTTGAGGACCATCCTGTAAAAACAAAGTCAAATATCGCGCAAGTAGAAACGCAAGCGCTACACAATATAGATAAACCGGTAATTGATGTTTCTGGTTGGCAACGTCCTGAGGAAATAAATTACGATACTCTGTCCCAAAACATTTCTGGAGCTATCGTTCGTGTACATAGTGGCGCTCAGTCTTTAAAAGAAAACGATGCTTCCTTTGTTAATGGCGTAGATAAGGCCTTTAAAACCCATATTACCGAGTTTCAAAAACGAAATGTCCCAGTTGGTGTCTATGCCTTTGTAGCTGGAAAAAGTGTCCAAGAAATGGAAAAGGCTGCTGAAGTTTTTTATAACGCTTCATCGCCATACAGCCCTAGTTACTATTGGCTAGATGTGGAAGACAAAACCATGTCCAATATGAACGAAGGTGTTGAAGCCTTTCGAGCAAAACTAGAATCACTTGGTGCTAAAAATATCGGCATCTACGTTGGGGTCTACTTCATGGAAGAACACAGTATTGATACAGACAAGTTTACGTCTGTTTGGATTCCTTCCTATGGTTCTGACTCAGGATTTTACGAGGCAACTCCAAAAACTGATTTAGATTACGACATCCACCAGTACACATCTAAAGGAAAAATTGCTGGCTTTGACCACGATTTGGATATAAACGTCATCTCTTCCTTCAAAAACAAAGAAGAAACCTTTAGAAAACTCTTTTTAAAACCTTAAAAGCATTTGTTTATCATTTGCTTTTTCTTTTTGTGTTTGATTGTGATACAATATAGTAAGGATTTTTTGAAATAGAAATAGTTGGAGGAACAATATGCTCTCATGGTTAGCACGTGTTATTAAAGGGATTGTCATTGCTCTTGGATTTATCTTACCGGGAATTTCCGGAGGGGTTCTAGCAGCAATCTTAGGAATTTATGAACGAATGATTGGCTTTCTGGCCCATCCCTTTAAGGACTTTAAAGAAAATGTTTTGTACTTTATTCCAGTTGCCTTCGGTATGCTTCTGGGAATCGGCTTATTTTCTTACCCGATTGAATACCTGCTTGAAAATTATCAGGTCTTTGTCTTATGGAGCTTTGCAGGTGCCATTATCGGTACTGTTCCTAGCCTCCTCAAAGAATCAACTAGAGAATCTGATCGAGACAAGATTGATCTAGCTTGGTTCTGGGCAACCTTTATCATTTCTGGATTAGGACTCTATGCCTTAAATTTTGTTGTTGGAACCCTAAGTGCTAGCTTTCTTAATTTTGTCCTAGCTGGTGCACTGCTGGCTCTTGGCATATTAGTTCCTGGCCTTAGTCCATCAAATCTACTTTTGATTTTGGGCCTCTATGCTCCTATGCTAACAGGTTTTAAAACCTTTGACCTCTTGGGAACCTTCTTCCCGATTGGAATCGGAGCAGGCGCAACTCTCATCATTTTTTCAAAATTGATGGATTATGCCTTAAATAACTACCACTCACGCGTCTATCATTTCATCATCGGTATCGTCCTTTCTAGTACCCTTTTGATCTTGATTCCAAATGCAGGAAACGCTGAAAGCATCCAATACACAGGCCTTTCTCTTGTTGGTTATGTCATCATCGCCTTCTTCTTTGCCTTGGGAATCTGGCTTGGTATTTGGATGAGCCAATTGGAGGATAAGTATAAATAATGGCAAAAAAAGTTAAAATCAAAAAAACATTGGTGGAACAAATCCTGTCTAAAGCAGGTATCTCACATCAAGGGATTCAAATCAATGCCCTGGAAGGAGAACTGCCTCAAGCTTATGAACGAGATCAGATTTTCAAAACCTTAGCTCTTTTAGGAGATAAGACCGGACCGATTATCGGAATTGTTCCCATCACTCAACACTTGTCTGAAAAGAAACTAGCCAAAATTTCTGGCAATAAAAAAGTGAGCATGATTCCACAAAAGGACTTGGAAAAAACAACAGGTTATATTCATGGAGCCAATAATCCCGTCGGAATTCGTCAGAAACACAATTATCCCATTTTTATCGATAAGATCGCTCTAGACTTGGATCAAATGATTGTCTCTGCAGGCGAAGTTGGTCACAGCATTATCGTCGCACCACAAGACTTGGCTAGCTTTGTAAAAGCTGACTTTGCAGATATCTTGGAGGGCAGCCAAGAATGAAACTCTACTTTGTCCGCCACGGCCGTACCATCTGGAATCAGGAAGGTCGCTTTCAAGGTGCTAGTGGAGATTCTCCCCTTCTTCCTGAATCCATTGACACCCTAAAACGACTTGGCCAGTATCTCAAGGAAATTCCTTTTAATCAGATTTATTCAAGTGATTTACCTCGAGCGGTCAAATCTGCTGATATTATCCAAAGTCAACTCAAGACACCCTGTCCTTTAGAAAGTGTCCCTAATCTCCGTGAATGGCAGCTGGGGAAGTTGGAAGGTTTGAAAATTGCAACCTTGGAATCTATTTACCCGCAACAAATCAAAGCTTTCCGATCTAATCTTGCTCAATTTGACACTCAAATGTTTGGAGCCGAATCCCTCTATAGCACAACACAACGAACTATCCAATTTATCAAATCATTAAAAGATAGTCCAGCTGAGCGTATTCTAATTGTCGGTCACGGTGCCAATCTTACTGCCAGTCTTCGTACTCTTCTAGGTTATAAAGAACCACTTCTTCGTAAAGATGGCGGTCTAGCAAATGCCAGCCTGACCATTCTAGAAACCCATGATTTTGAAACATTTACTCTCGATACTTGGAATGATACTTCCTATCAATAACAGAACTTGATTTTAGCGTCAAGTTCTTTTTAGTTTTGAAAGATTATCCGTGAATTTCTTGCTTATTTATGATAAAATGGGAGTATCGCAAAAATGACTCATCGTATTCAATTTTGAGTAAAACTAGGAGGATCCCATGTCAACAGAACATATGGAAGAACTAAATGACCAGCAGATCGTTCGCCGTGAAAAAATGGCTGCACTCCGTGAACAAGGAATCGATCCTTTCGGAAAACGCTTTGAACGCACTGCAAATTCACAAGAATTAAAAGATAAATTTGCTGACCTCGATAAAGAACAATTACATGATAAAAACGAAACAGCTACTATCGCAGGACGCTTGGTAACCAAACGTGGTAAAGGTAAAGTAGGTTTTGCCCACCTTCAAGACCGCGAAGGGCAGATTCAAATCTACGTTCGTAAGGATGCTGTCGGTGAAGAAAACTACGAAATCTTCAAAAAAGCAGACCTTGGTGACTTCCTTGGTGTCGAAGGTGAAGTGATGCGTACAGATATGGGAGAACTCTCTATCAAAGCTACTCACATCACTCACTTGTCTAAAGCACTTCGCCCACTTCCTGAGAAATTCCACGGTTTGACAGACGTTGAAACAATTTACCGGAAACGTTACCTAGACTTAATTTCTAATCGCGAAAGCTTTGAACGCTTTGTCACTCGTTCAAAAATCATCTCTGAAATTCGTCGTTACCTTGATCAAAAAGGTTTCCTTGAAGTGGAAACACCTGTTCTTCACAACGAGGCTGGTGGTGCTGCTGCCCGTCCATTTATCACCCACCACAATGCCCAAAACATTGACATGGTACTTCGTATCGCGACTGAGCTTCACTTGAAACGCCTTATCGTCGGTGGTATGGAACGCGTCTATGAAATTGGCCGTATCTTCCGTAACGAAGGAATGGATGCTACTCATAACCCTGAATTTACTTCTATCGAAGTTTACCAAGCTTATGCAGACTTCCAAGACATCATGGACTTGACCGAAGGTATTATCCAACACGCTGCTAAATCAGTCAAAGGTGATGGTCCAGTCGACTATCAAGGTACTGAAATCAAGATCAACGAACCATTTAAACGTGTTCACATGGTGGATGCTATCAAAGAAATTACTGGGGTAGATTTCTGGCAAGACATGACTTTGGAAGAAGCTAAAGCTATCGCTGCTGAGAAGAAAGTTCCTGTTGAGAAACACTACACTGAAGTTGGTCACATCATCAATGCCTTCTTTGAAGAGTTTGTTGAAGAAACCTTAATCCAACCAACCTTTGTCTATGGACATCCAGTAGCTGTATCTCCACTTGCTAAGAAGAATCCTGAAGACGAACGCTTTACTGACCGTTTCGAGCTCTTCATCATGACTAAGGAGTACGGTAATGCCTTTACTGAGTTGAACGATCCAATCGACCAACTTAGCCGTTTTGAAGCCCAAGCTAAAGCTAAAGAACTTGGTGACGATGAAGCGACAGGCATCGACTACGACTACATTGAAGCCCTTGAATACGGTATGCCTCCAACAGGTGGTTTGGGAATCGGTATCGATCGTCTCTGCATGCTACTCACTGATACAACTACTATACGTGATGTATTACTCTTCCCAGCAATGAAATAACCTCTTATCCTCTGGTACTTGCCAGAGGATTTTTCGATACAAAAAGAGACTGAGTAAAAACTCAATCTCTACTTTTCACTTCTTTGGTTGCTACATCTTCTCCAAACCATTTATGGCTAATCTCTTGGAACTTCCCTTCTTGGTAAAGTTGAACAAAAGCTTGGTTTAAAGCTTGTAGTAATCTTTTGTCAGCTGGTCTAACTCCGACTGCAAAGGATTCACTTTCAAATCCAGCCGAAAAGACATTGTAGTCATTTAATATCCCCTCAGACTGAAGATAGTAATTAGCATACACTCGGTCAATCAACAAGGCATCAATTCGATCATTCTTCAAATCAATCAAGGCTTCATTGAAACTCTGATATTGATTGGCTTTCTGGTCTTTAACACGATTTTTCAATAAATCTGGCTGCGCTTCAAAGTCTAGATAACCAGAGGATCCTGCTTGGGCTCCCAAGGTCTTATCCTTCATATCCTCTACTGAATGGATCTGCTGGTTTTTCTTCGCAACCAGAACTTGCTGATTTTCCATGTATGGAATGCTAAAAGCAACCTTCTCTCGGCGTTCATCAGTGGCAGAATACCCATTCCAGATGGCATCAATAGTTCCATTTTGCAGTTCCGTCTCCTTCATATCCCAGTCAATTGGCTGAAATTGAACCTTAAAACCTAATTTTTCTGAGACAGCTTGTGCTAAGTCAATATCAAAGCCTGTATACTGTCCATTCTTTTCTTCAAATCCCATAGGTACAAAGGTATTGTCAAAACCAATAGTAATGGTCCCCTGCTCTTGATATTTATCCCAGTTATCCTGCTTTGGATCGCTAGCCTTCTGAGTACAAGCCGTTAAAAAGAGAGTCAGGATAGAAACCAATACTAAAGCAATTTTCTTATTAGTCATTGGCACCTCCTACTTGGGCTCAACCTTGAGAATCTGATCTGCGATATTTTCAGCGAATTGTAAATCGTGGGTAACCACAATCTGCGTCATCCCAAGTTCCCTATTTTGCAAGATTAGTTTTTCCACTTCCAAGCGCAATTCTGGATCCAGGGCAGAAGTCGGCTCATCATAACCTATGATTTCTGGGTCAATCATCATAGCACGCGCCAAGGCTACCCGTTGCTTTTGCCCACCTGATAGTGAGAATGGATAGGCGTCTGCGTGCCCTGACAGTCCTAACTGTTCCAGGAGTCCACGCGCCTTCTTCTCAGCTTCTTCCTGCTTCATTCCCATTGTTTTTACGGGCGATAAGGTCAAATTGTCTAGAACTGATAAATGAGGAAAAAGTTGAAAATCTTGGAATACAAATCCCAGTAGATTGCGCTTCTCCAATTCATCCAGTTCTAAAGGTTCTCCATTATAAAAGATTTGCCCTGAATCAATAGTTTCCAGACCTGCAAGCATGCGCAAGAGGGTTGTCTTACCTCCACCAGAAGGTCCTACGATAGCCAGGATTTGCTTTTCAGGAATGTTTAGACTGAAATTAGATAAAATTTGCTTTTCACCAAAGCCTTTATTGATATTTCGTAATTCTAACATGGCAACCTCCTATCTATAGTAACTGTACTTCTTCTCAACTTTTTTGGCAAGAATGGTCACAATACCAATCAAAATCAAGTAAATGGCTCCTGCCAAGAACATAGGAACCAGGCTAGCATCACGGTTGGCAGCTGTGCGACTAGCCAAGATAAGATCTGAAATTCCTAGAGCATAGACTAGAGAGGTATCCTTGACCAAACTCATGACTTCGTTAAATACACTAGGAAGAACAATCTTGGTCACCTGTGGTAAGATAATATAGCGCACTATGGCAAAAGGGCTAAACTTCAAGACCTTAGCAGCCTCATATTGCCCCTTAGGAATGGTATCAATCCCCCCACGAAAGATTTCAGCAAAGTAAGCCGCATAATTCAACACAAAGGCAATGATAGCCGCAGGAAGACGGTCCAAACGAATCCCAATACTTGGCAGCACATAATAGATAAAGATTAATTGCAAGAGCAAGGGTGTACCCCGCATAATCCAGATATAAATGTTAATCAGATGATGGAGGGGCTTCCAATGGACTTGCAAGGCAAAGGCAATCAAAACGCCCAAGGGAATAGAAAAAATCAAGACCAGTGCAAAAACCTGCAAAGTCATACTTGCACCGCTCAATAAACTTGGTAATATCTCAAACAAATAAGACATACTGCACCTCCTAAAAATAATTGTTCCTATTATAGCATAAATAAACAAAATAACCAAGAATTTTTGTAAAAAAATTCTCTTTGAAAAAGAAAAACTATATCTATCAAAAATGATTAGATACAGTTTTTAAAAATATATTCTTACAATCTCTCAAATAGTTCTTGCATTTGCACATCATCTGGAACCAGTTTTAAGTAAGCTTGCGCATTGACTTTTGCTTCCTCAAAGTAGCCCAGTTCACGCAAGAGATAGATATAGTGTTCTAGAAATTCTGGATTGTCTTTCAAATCTCCTGCCAACTCTTGGTAATGCTCATAGGCAGTATCCAAATCGTCCATCTCTTGATAAGAACGAGCAATCATCCACTTGGTCAAAAGATTCTCTGGCTCATTACTTTGTAAGGCTAGAATATCTTCATAACGCTCCTGCTCTAGATAAATAGTAGCTAGACGGAGTAAGATTTCTTCTGTATCCTCAGCGTCTGCTTTAGCAGTAAGGAGGTAGTTTTCTGCACTACTGGCATCATGCAATTCATAAGAGAATTGTGAAGCAGCTAGCAAGAGGCGAGTTTCAAAGGGATTTTTCTCTAAGCCTTGCTTAGCGATACGTAGGGCTTCTTGAACTTGATGTTCCTTATGTAAGGCCTGACTATAACCATATTCATAGCCTTCAAAGTCAGGAGAAATGGTATCAAGCTGCTTAAAATAGAGGACAGCTTTTTGGTATTCTTCTTGATCAAAGTAAAGACTGGCCAACTCAAAAGCTGTTAGGTCATCGTATTCTAACTCCAGGGCTTTTTCTAAAAACTCTGTAGCCGTTTCAAATTTCCCCAACTGTGCATAGGCAAAGCCAATTCGTTGATAGGTAGAAATACCCGTTTGTTCATAAATCGAGCGATTATCTAACTGGGCATAGCCTTGAATAGCTTCTTGGTAATTTTCCAACTCACTATCCAACTCTGCTAATCCCAATATCAAGAGAGGATCTTCTGAGTAAGTCAAGGCCTCCAATAATTTCTCACGCGCCACATCTGTCAAACCTTCCAACTGGTATAGGTCTGCCTTCAGAGCCAAAGCAGAAACATACCAGTCACTGTCAGCTTGAATTTCCTCAAGATAAGCAAAGGCTTCTTCGATTTGACCATCCTCGCTAGCAATAGCTGCCAGATTGAGATTAACCTCTGGAAAATCCTCTATGATTTTCAGGTAAATTTCCTTTGCCTGAGGATAAAAACCAATCCCTTCTAGATAGGTGGCTAACTCATACAGAAGGTCATTTGGATCATTTTCTAAAGCTTTGACGAAATAGTGCTCAGCCTTGGTTAAATCTTGCTCTTCCAAAGCCTGTAACATCTGTTGACTATTGTTCACTCTTAGCTTCCTCTCCTTCTAGTTCATATAGGCCACTGACTACCTTATACCATTCAAAAATCGCTGAAATGACAACCTTAGCAGAGGCATAAACTGGAATACCGAGCAAGACTCCCCAGATACCAAACATGGATCCTGAAGTTAACAAAACAAAGAGAACATTAATGGGATGGATGTTTAATTGACTTCCCAAAATCAATGGAGAGACAAAACGACCTTCAATAGTTTGTTCTACGATAAAGACAATTACTACTTTCAAAAGCATGACTGGCCCAGCAATCAAGCCCAATACTAGGGCAGGAAGCATGGCTAAGAAGCTGCCTAAATAAGGAACCAGATTTAAAATACCAGCAGTAACCCCCAACGTAACTGCATAGCGTAGACCAATAATCTTGAAGAAAATCATAAACATTACCGCTACAATAATAGCCACTGTTACTTGCCCTCTAACATAATTGGACAACTGCTGGTTCACATCTGATAAAACTTGTCCAACAGGTTCTTTCAATTTCGTTGGCATGAATTGGGTCAAATAGTGACGTAGGCCTTTTCCATCACGTAAGAGATAAAAGAGCATGAACGGAACGATAATCAAGGCAACAATCACTTGAGAAGCCCCGCTAATAAAGGCGCTCACCCAGTTGACTGCTTGAGATGAAACCTTACTTGCCCAAACTGTAGCCTGACTTGAAAAGTTTGTCAAAACTTGTTCTAGCTGAGGCCTGAAATCATCTGGTAAACGCTTGGTGACCAAATCATCAATAACTCTATCAGCATCTTCAAGGTAGACTGGAACATTCCTTGCAAAACTTAAAACCTGACGTTGCAGATTTGGAATAGCTACTGCCAAACCCCAAATGATAAAGAGAGCGATGATGACAAAGACAATACTAATCGCTATAACACGATTGATTTTGTGTTTCTCCATCCAATCAACTATAGGATTTAACAAATAGTATAGTAAACCAGATAGAATGACTGGCAACATCACGACTGCCAAAAAGTCTAAAACAGGTGAAAATAAGAAACTAATCTTACTTAAAATAAACAGATTGAGTCCCAATAATAAGGTTACCAAAAATACCGTAATTGCCTTGTTATCCAAAAACCACTTGAAAAACCAAGATAAGCTAAAATGTTTCTCTTTTTGCTCCATAAATACTTCCTTTCTATTGTTCTCCCATTATACCATTTTTAAATCAAAATAACTCTTTTTTAAAGTGCTTACATGGAGACATCGACATAAAAAATCCCCTCAAAAGAGGAGATTTGATTAGTCTTGAATATGACGGTCTAAGTTCTTCTGATAATCAGCATTGGATTTGGCTTTTTCATCAGCAAATTTCTTGCGGAACTCATCCATTTCTTTAGAAGTGACAATCTTATCTTGGAGTTTAAGATATTTATAACTGTTGTCGCCTGTTTTGTCACCAACCCAACCATCAGCACCACTGCCTAATACTTTCTTCGTTACAAGCATTTGGGCACCGTCTGAGTGTACAGGAATAACCAGAGCACTATCTGTTAACCAAGCTTGCGCCTTAGCATATTTAGAATAACGTTTTTGCAGATCTATTTTTTCACTATTTGCATCATCAATCAATCCTTTGTATTTATCCAATCCAACTGTTTTAATGACTGGATTGTCTGTTCCTGGTGCTACACCAAGAGAACTGAGGACACTTGGACCTGAAGTTGGATCAAATACATCTAGATAGGTTGATGGATCTGCATAATCCGGACTCCAACCACTATTAACATTAATGTCCCAATCAACATTATTATTTGATGTCGCTAGAACAGTCATGCTTCCCAATTCATCATCAGAAACTTGTTGAATATCAACAACTACATTTTCAGAGCCGATGGCTTCTTCAATTGATTGTTTATAAGACTGAGCTTGATGAATAAAATCTGTCTGAGTAGATGAAACTGGAAGATCTAAATGAATAGGAAACTGTACTCCATCAGCTTGAAGAGTTTTCTTAGCAGATTCAAACTTAGCCTTAGCCTTGTCTACATTATGAAGTGAATCTTGGGCATCATCAAGACTGACATCTTTCCAGACATTATCCAATTTATCCAATTCTGTCTTAGTAACTTGACCAAATGTTTGATCTCCTACTTGTACAAATGTTGGAGGAGTGAAACTTGTACGTAACTTACGAGGCGCTACTTCATCTCCAAACACCTGAGAAACAGCTGCTTTACGATCTGCAGCAAATGCCAAGGCTTGACGGAACTCTTTATTTAAAAGTGCTTTCTTAGTAGAGGTTTTTTCTGCATCACTTGTTTTAGCAGTATGATTGTATGACACACGATCAATATTAGTAGACATATAGAAGACGCCACCTCTTTGTTGACCATATACAATATTATCCTTGTACTTTTCTTTTAGACGTTCATAGTTGGCAGAGTTTTTAAAGAGTGGAGCTGCTGGATAATGTCCCTCATCAAAACCTCGTCCTAGGGAGTCTGCATCTTGACCATCAAAGAAGGATAACTTGATATCATCAATAAAGACATTCTGCTTATCCCAGTAGTTTTGGTTTTTGGTCATTTCGATAGAAGATTTCGAAGTAAGGCCCTTAAGAAGGAAAGCCCCATTGTAGAGAATGCTCGTTACATCAGTAGCCTTACCGAAATCATCTCCTTTAGAAGCCAAAAAATCTCCACTTACTGGAGCTAGAACTCCCATCGTTGTCTTAGAATTCCAGAAAGATTCTGGATGATTCAAAGTGTAAACAACAGTATAATCATCTGTTGCTTTTACACCTACTGTTGAGAAATCTGTTGTTTTCCCATTTACATAGTCATCCAATCCTTTGATAGAATCCTGTACGAGATAAAGAGCCTGTGATTTCTTATCTGCTGCATGTTTCAGACCAGTTACAAAGTCTTGAGCCTTGACTTCACCATACTCTTCCCCCTCATTTGTATACCATTTGACGCCCTGACGGATTTTATAGGTATAGGTTAAACCATCCTTAGAAACAGTCCAATCTTCTGCAACTGATGGAACTAAATTTCCATATTGATCATTTTCTAGTAATCCGTCAATAACATTACCTGTAATCTGTTTAGTGCTGACATTCCCAGAAACTGTATAATCCAAAGTAACAGGATCTGATGTAAACACATAAGCATAAGTCACTGGCTTAGTAGCATCCTTATTACCATTACCAGATGAACACGCTGCTAGAACGGCAGTAGACAAAACTGCAATTCCAGTCGCTAAAAAAACTCGTTTTTTCATAGTAAGGACTCCTTTAAACATTTTATGAATTCATTATAGCACTTTTAAGAAGAAAAGTAAGGAAAACAATCTCAATGTTATTATATTTTTTAAAAAAACAATCAATTATTTTTTTAAAGTGCTTACATCTAATTGGATGTCTTTAATTGGCTTGTTTTTGTGATATAATAGTCTTATCTTTACACAGAGGTATAGTAATGAAAGAAACTGTTTATTTTGGAACTTATACACGTCGGACTTCCCAAGGGATTTACAAGGCAGACTTTGATACAAAAACTGGTCAGCTTTCAAATCTAGAACTTTTTGCAACTGAACCAAGTCCGACCTACCTTGCCTTTGACCAGCATCAACATTTATACACTGTTGGTAGTCAAGACGATAAGGGAGGAATCGCTGCCTATCAAACTGACGGGACTTTATTAAATCATGTCGTTGAAGAAGGAGCTCCCCACTGTTATGTTGCCGTTGATGAAAAGCGTGATTTGGTTTACGCAGCCAACTACCACAAAGGACAAGTCCATGTTTATAAACGTCAGAAAGATGGTCATCTTCTACTTAGTGATGTTGATCAACACAGTGGCCAAGGTCCACATGAAAATCAAGCTTCTCCACATGTTCACTATACAGATTTAACACCTGACCACTATCTAGTGACCTGCGACTTAGGTACTGACCAAGTAATTACTTATGATCTTGATTCAGAAGGAAAATTATCTAAGCTCTATACCTATCATAGCCAGCCAGGAGCAGGTTCGCGTCACATCATTTTCCATAACCACTATAAAATCGCTTATCTGATTTGTGAACTCAATAGCACTATCGAGGTTCTAATCTACGATGGTGTTGGCGAATTTGAACGCATGCAGGTCATTTCAACTCTACCAGACGGTTATGAAGGCTTTAATGGTACTGCTGCTATTCGTCTCTCTAAAGATGGTAAATACCTATACGCTTCTAACCGTGGTCATGATTCTATCGCAGTTTATACAATCCTTGCGGACGGTAGCTTAGAGTTGTTAGAAATCGTTCCGACACATGGTCAGACTCCACGTGATTTTGATTTGACACCAGACCAAGAATTCCTCATTGCTGTCCATCAAGACTCTGACAATGCAACCGTCTTTAAACGTAATCCTGAAACTGGTCGTCTTGCAGAACTTTCCAACGACTTCCATGTTCCAGAAGCAGTCTGTATCAGTTTTGCATCTTAAGAAAACATAAAAAATGAACTTGGTAACTCAAGTTCATTTTTTCTTATAGTCTTTTTCCGACATTAATACGGTTAATAGCACGTTGAAGTGCAATCTTAGCACGACGTTCTTGGTCAATCAAGTGTTTGTCTTGTGCTTCTTCAATTTCACGCTCTGCTCGAAGTTTGGCACGTTCTGCACGACTAACATCGATATCACGAGCACGTTCTGCAGAATCAGCAACGATTGTGATGATATCATTGGCAATTTCAATAACGCCTCCGTTTACTGCAATCCAGTTCACGTGATCTTCATCATCAATACGTTTCACCTTTACTTCATCAACTGCTAAAACCGCAATCATATTTTCATGTCGTGGCAAGATCCCCATCTCACCATCCAGAGTTCGAACCGATACATAGCTGGCATGGTGATCATAGACGAGACCATCTGGTGTCACGATCTGGACAGTTAACTGAGCCATAGATCACCTCTTAAAATCCCATTTTTTCAGCTTTTGCAATCACATCTTCGATAGAACCTACACCACGGAAGGCATCTTCTGGTAACTGGTCATGTTTACCATCAAGGATTTCCTTAAAGCCACGAACAGTTTCAGCAACTGGAACATAAGAACCTGGCTGACCAGTAAATTGTTCCGCAACGTTGAAGTTTTGTGACAAGAAGAACTGGATACGACGGGCACGAGCAACCAAGGTCTTTTCTTCATCAGAAAGCTCATCCATACCAAGGATGGCAATGATATCTTGCAACTCATGGTAACGTTGAAGGACACGTTTTACTTCAGCAGCAACTGCATAGTGCTCTTCTCCAACGATTTCAGGTGCCAAGGCACGTGAGCTTGAAGCAAGTGGGTCAACGGCTGGGTAGATACCCAATTGTACCAACTTACGTTCCAAGTTAGTTGTTGAGTCTAAGTGAGCGAAGGCTGTTGCTGGTGCTGGATCAGTATAGTCATCCGCTGGCACATAGATAGCCTGGATAGAGGTTACAGACCCCTTCTTAGTTGATGTGATACGCTCTTGCAATTGACCCATTTCCGTAGCAAGTGTTGGTTGGTAACCAACGGCTGATGGCATACGACCCAAAAGGGCAGATACTTCTGAACCAGCCTGAGTGAAACGGAAGATATTATCGATAAAGAGAAGCACGTCTTGGCCTTCCACATCACGGAAGTATTCAGCGATTGTCAAACCAGTAAGGGCAACACGCATACGTGCTCCTGGTGGCTCATTCATCTGACCAAATACCATGGCTGTTTTCTCGATAACGCCTGATTCTTTCATTTCCCAGTAAAGGTCATTCCCCTCACGAGTACGTTCCCCAACACCGGTAAATACTGAAATACCACCGTGTTCTTGGGCAATGTTGTGAATCAATTCTTGGATTAAGACGGTTTTACCAACCCCGGCACCACCGAAAAGTCCAACCTTACCACCTTTTAGGTAAGGAGCAAGAAGATCGATAACCTTAATCCCTGTTTCAAGGATTTCAGAAGAGGTAGACAACTCATCAAAAGTTGGAGCTTTTTTATGAATTGGCTGACGCTCTGCATCTTCTGTAAAAGGAGCTTCCAAGTCAATGGTATCTCCCAAAACATTGAAGACACGTCCCAAAGTTTCTTTACCTACTGGTACAGAGATTGGACGACCTGTGTCCAATACTTCCATTCCACGAGTCAAACCATCTGTTGATTCCATGGCGATAGTACGGACCATACCATCTCCCAACTCCAAGGCTACTTCAAGGACGATTTTTGTTTTTCTTTCGTCATTTTTGTAGACGACAAGTGCATTGTTAATCTCAGGAAGTTTTTCCCCTGCTGCAAACAAGACGTCTACAACGGGACCGATAACCTGAGCAATTTTACCTGAACTCATCTCCTTCTCCTATTCTATATAAGATACTGTCGGTCCTAGCTTAACTAGGTCCTAAGTTCATTTTCATACGAGCTGGACTAGTGCCTATTCTAGGGCACTAGCTCCTGCTACGATTTCTGTAATTTCTTGTGTAATCGCCGCCTGTCTGGCACGGTTATACTGAATTGTCAAATCATTAATGACTTTCTTAGCATTATCTGTCGCTGTTTGCATGGCTGTCATACCAGCAGCATTTTCAGCTGTCTTGGCATCGATAATAGCACCGTAAATCATACTTTCTGCAAACTGAGGTAGCAACTGCTCCAAAATTTCTTCTCGGCTGGTTTCCAACTCAAAGGTCAAACTGTAACTGTCATCCGCTTCATTTGGATCCAAGTCAACAATCGGAAGCATTTGCTCCACACGCATTTGACTGGTTAGCGTATTGACATGGTGGTTATAGCAGACATAGAGTTCATCAAAAAGTTCATTTTGGTACATTTCAACAGTTTTTGAAATAATCTTACGAACTTCATCAAAGCTTGGTTGATCTGCCAAGCCACGTAGTTCATAAAGTGGTTGAATACCACGAGCTTTAAAGAAATCAGCTCCCATTCCACCAATACAGATCATTTCAAAACCTTTACCGTCTGGATGGTATTCTTCTTTCAGCTCCATAACGGCTTTCAAAATAGAAGAATTATAACCTCCAACCAAACCTCGGTCTGATGTAATGACGATATAGCCTGTCTTCTTAACTGGACGGCTAATCAACATCGGATTGGTTGAACTACCAGCTCCATTCCCATGAAGAATATCCGTCAAAAGTTTACGAACTTTCTGAGCATAAACTTGGAAGTTGCGAGCAGCTTCTTCAGAACGACCTAGCTTAGCAGCTGATACCATCTGCATGGCATTTGTGATTTGACTCGTATTTTTTGTTGAGGCGATTTTTGTTTTAATATCATTTAGAGATACTGCCATCTGACACCTCTATTCTTATTGGAAGCTGGTTTGATTGAGAAACTCTGTAATCGCAGCATCCAAGACTGCTTCTTCTGGCAAGTCTTTTGTATCACGAATGGTTTCCAAAATCTCTGGATGTTGAGCATCAAAGAAGGCATGGAACTCTTCCTCGAAACGAACAATATCATCTACTGGAACAGTATCCAAGAAACCATGTGTCAAAGCATAGAGAATGGTTACTTGTTTCTCAACAGGTAATGGTTTGTGAACAGGTTGTTTCAAGACTTCAACTGTACGACGTCCACGGTTCAACTTAGCCTGTGTTGCCGCATCCAAGTCAGAACCAAACTTAGTGAAGGCTTCCAACTCACGGTATGAAGCAAGGTCGATACGAAGTGTACCAGCAACCTTTTTCATGGCTTTGATTTGTGCAGAACCACCTACACGAGATACAGATGAACCCGCATCGATGGCTGGACGAATACCCGCATTGAAGAGACCATCACCAAGGAAGATTTGTCCATCAGTGATTGAAATCACGTTGGTTGCGATATAGGCAGAGATATCTCCTGCTTGTGTCTCGATAAATGGTAGGGCAGTAATTGATCCACCACCAAGTTCATCAGAAACTTTAGCTGAGCGCTCAAGCAAACGGCTGTGAAGGTAGAAAACATCCCCTGGGAAAGCTTCACGACCTGGAGGACGACGAAGCAAGAGTGACAGTTCACGATAAGCTACCGCTTGTTTTGATAAATCATCATAAACGATCAAAACATGCTTACCTTGGTACATAAATTCTTCCGCCATGGCAACCCCAGCATAAGGAGCTAGGAAAAGCAATGGAGATGGTTGTGAAGCAGAGGCTGTCACAACGATTGTGTAGTCCAAGGCACCGTACTGACGTAGTGTTTCTACTTGCGTACGAACTGTTGATTCTTTTTGTCCAATCGCTACGTAGATACAGATCATATCTTGACCTTTTTGGTTCAAGATTGTATCAATCGCAATGGTTGTTTTCCCTGTCTGACGGTCACCGATAATCAACTCACGTTGACCACGACCAATCGGTACAAGGGCGTCAATAGCTTTCAAACCAGTTTGCAATGGTTCTGATACAGACTTACGTTGCATAACACCAGGAGCTGGTGCTTCTACTGGACGAGTTTTATCAGTGTAGATTTCTCCAAGACCGTCAACTGGACGACCAAGCGGATCCACAACACGACCAATCAGACTTTCACCTACTGGGACTTCCATGATTTTCCCTGTACGGCGGATTGTATCGCCTTCACGGATATCTGTAAAGTCACCTAGGATGATAATACCAACGTCTGTTGACTCCAAGTTTTGAGCCATACCATAAGAGCCGTTTTCAAAAATCAACAACTCTCCACTCATGGCATTTTCAAGGCCGTGAGCACGCGCGATACCGTCCCCGATATAGGTTACAACACCTGTTTCAGTCACATCAAAATTGGGTTTGAAATTTTCAATTTGTTGCTTAATTAAAGCGCTGATTTCTTGTGCGTTAATTGCCAAAAGAACACCACTTTCTATTTCAAATTTTCTTTAACAACTTTAAGTTGTTGTTTAATACTCACATCAATTGTCTTGTGATTGGCAAAAATGACAAAACCACCAATAAGACTTTCATCGATTTGTTCTTTTACACTCCTTACTTTAAGAGACATTTTTTTCTCAATCAAAGGGAGCAAGCGACTCTTCTGTTCATCAGTTAAAGGATGAGCTGAAGTAATCGTCACTTCAAATCGATTTGTTTCTTTTTCAAGTCGGTTCAAGCAATCTACAAGAATATCATAAAAAAGATTTGCTCTGTGATTGTAGATAAGAACCTGGATAAAGTTTTGCAATAAAGGTGACACTGAATCTTGGAAGAAAGTAATTGTTTTTTCCTTGTCAGACTCGTCTACTGCCACTTTTTTTAAAAAAGAAGGTAAGGCTGTTTCTTCAGCAACTTGCTTGATTTGAGCTAAGTCTGAAAAGATACGGTCTTCTTCTCCTTTTTCTATAACCAATTGGACAAAAGGCATGCTGTATTTTTCAATTACCTTTACTGTTTTCTTGTCCATTAAGCTTCTCCTAACTGATCGATATACTGATCAATAAGTTCTTTATGGGCATGACCGTCAAGGTTTTGTGAGATGATTTTACCAGCCAAGCTGATTGTCAAATCTGCTACCTCACCCTTAACGCTTTGTAAAGCTTCAGCTTTATTTTGAGCAATTTCTTGGTTCGCTTTTTCTTTCAAGCGTCCTGCTTCTAGCTTAGCATCTGCTAAAATACTAGCTTTACTTTTCTCAGCTGTTTCTTTCGCATTCTCGATGATTGTCTTAGCTTCTTTACGGCTACCAGCCAATTCATCTTCGCGTTTTTGAGCCAATACTTCTGCTTTTTGACGTGCTTGTTCAGCTCCGTCAATATCTGCTGCAATTTTTTCTGCTCTTTGTTCGAAAATGCTAGCCAAATTTGACCAAGCATATTTCTTAACCAAGACTAGCAAGAGAATAAAGGAACCAGCGATTAGTATAAAATCACCAAGTAATTCACCTACTGTTACATTCATAAACTACTCCTTTCTATTCTTCATCATTAATTTTATTTCCTAGGTACATTGAAGATAACAATGTAAATACATATGCTTGTACACAAGAAATAAAAACAGAAAATGCAGTCCAGATTAGATTTGTTCCAAAAGCAATAGGATACCAATAGAAGGCCTGATGAGAAAGTAGGACTAACATACTTGCCATCACTTCCCCTGCAAAGATATTACCAAAGACCCGCAATGCAAGTGAAAGGAGATTGGTAACTTCCTCCAAGAGATTCATTGGTGTCATAAAACCTGGTGTTACAAATGCTTTTAAATACTTTTTGATTCCACGACGACGAATTCCTTCTACGTGTGTCATTAAGATAATTGTAAAAGACAAGACCAAGTCAAATGACAAATTTGCTGTTGGTGAGGTCCAAAGATTTACACCATCTGTAGTCTGAATTCTAGCCATTAAGCCAATATTATTTGCAATGGCCATAAATAGGAATAAACAGAAATAAAAGAGAGAATAATCCTTTATCATTGGACCAAGGTTTGATTTTGTAAATCCAACGACAAAATCAAATAAATACTCCAATACATTTTGTTTTCCTGTGGGTCTCAAAGTCATATTTCGAGTTGCCCAATAAATAAAGCCAAAAATAAGTGCTACAGTCAACAAAGTCAAAACTACTATGGTTAAATTAAAGGTAACAGGACCAATATTGATGGTTGGATTAATACTTTCTTCCATCTAAAATCCTCCCTTTTTCAATTTATACTTCTTTTATTTGATGATAAATGAAAAGACAAGAGTAACGAAGAAAGTACCTTCAATAAAGGCAACCCCTAGGATCATCAAACTACGTAGTTCTGAGATGATATCTGGTTGGCGAGCAACTGATTTCAACAAACCGTTCATCAACATACCTTCACCAAGAGATACACCCATACAGGCAAGACATAGACCGAAAAATGTTAAATTCATGACGAATTCTCCTTTTAATTAAAATTTACTTACTTAGTTTAGTCCTAAAAATTGGATTTGTCAACTTTTTACTTACGTTGAAAGCGTTTAATGAAAATTATTTACAATTTTACTATTTTTAAGTCTATTATATAGAAAACTTTGGAAAAAACTTGTAACAAATCCCTCCATTATCTAGGTCTTTCTGAAAAATAATGAAAAATCCGAGATGAAATCTCGGATGGAAATTAATATATTTTCTTTAACCTAATGCTCTTTAGTAAGTAGGATTAAAGGGAAAGCAACTAGAAAGCTTTCGTCTCCTGCACGCTTATTAAGCACGAACTGTGACGCTGGTGCCATCTTCCTTATAAAGATTGATAAGTCCTTCTTTGAGAGCTCGAACCATATCTCCTGCTTGAACAGGTTGTGGGACTTTGATTGTCAAGAGTTCCATTGGATTTGGAGCGCGGTCGATTTTATTGCCTTTGGCATCATGCAAATCTTCAATATAAGTTTCAAAATGACGGAAACCTGGGCCATAAAACTCAACTTGATCACCTTCGTTAATGACGTTCCGTTGGCGAATAGTCGCTGTTTGTGTCGCATCATCATAAGAAACGACTTCAGCAACAAACTTATACTCAGGAATTTTACGACGAGCACCAAATAACTGCTCATTTTCAGATGGTGTACCATAGTAGAAACCTGTTGCTAATTCACGTTGGGCAACCTTCCACATCTCATCAATCAAGTCTTGCTTGATAGCTTCAAATTTTTCTGGACTTTCTAGATAAGCATCAACAGCCGCCTTGTAGCAGTTGGTTACTGTTGATACGTAGTGAATAGACTTCATACGTCCTTCGATTTTTAGACTGTCCACACCATTTTCAATCATATCTGGGATATGGTCAATCATAGACATATCAACGGCTGACATTGAAAATTCTTCTGGAATCTCACCTTTCAAGCTCTTGCGTTCTTGACCAAATGGCATATCGTAAAGGTCATACTTCCAACGGCAAGATTGAGAGCAACCACCTCGGTTGGCATCACGCATACTCATGTGATTAGAAAGTGTACAACGACCAGAGTAAGAGATACACATAGCTCCGTGGACAAAGGCTTCAATCTCAACATCTGTACGTTTGCGAATTTCAGCTAATTCTTCCATTGAAACCTCACGCGCCAAAACAACACGAGTTAAGCCCAGTTCCTTCCAAAACTCAAGAGTTTCATAGTTAGTCGCACTGGCTTGAGTTGAAAGGTGAATTTCAAGGCCTGGTGCTTCAGTCGCTGCAATCATAATCAAGGCTGGGTCAGACACGATAACTGCCGCGATTCCGATATCACGTAGTTTACGGAACCACTCACCAGCACCAGCTTCATTTCCTTCGTGCATAACCATGTTGGCAGCTACATAGACCTTAGCTCCATACTTAGCCGCAAACTGGACACCTTCTTCCATCTGTTCAAAGGTAAAGTTTCCGGCACGGCTACGAAGACCATAGGCCTGACCACCGATAAAGACAGCATCTGCTCCATACTGAACAGCTACCTTTAGCTTCTCTAAAGTCCCTGCAGGTGATAAAACCTCAGGACGTTTTAATGTTTTTGTCATGTTTTCTCCTATTTGCAATATAAAAGTTTGACGTTTTTCCTTCTCATTTTATAGTAAATAAGTCATAAAATCAAGCCTAGACAGATTGTTTTGACAATTCTAATCTTTTAGATTATTAAAGCAAAAAGATTGTCAAAGAGAAAAAGCCCACAGATGTGAGCCCTTTTCTAATATAGGTTAGAAAAAACTATTTCTACACTTCTTTTTTCTTGTGTGCAAGAAATCCAAATCCACTCAAAACTCCTAGAAGTCCTAAGACTACAAGATTAGCATGATCTTCCGTACCTGTATTAGGCAATTCCTCTCTCTTACTTGCTACAGAAGTCGGAATTTGTGAAGTTTCTTTTGTCGATTGTTCAGTTGGTGTCTTTGATTTTGGTGCTTCAACTTTTGGTACCTCAACCTTTGGTGTTTCAACTTTTGGCGTTTCAACCTTTGGTGACTCAACTTTTGGTGTTTCAACTTTTGGCGTTTCAACTTTTGGCGTTTCAACCTTTGGTGACTCAACCTTTGGTTTCGTACCTACTATAATAACTTCTTCTACTGCTTCTTCAGTAATCGTGGTTGGTTCGTTCGGTGTTAATGCACCTGTATTAGGATTCAAGATATAAGTTGTCGTAGTAGTTGTTTTACCAGC
>NZ_JASHHB010000014.1:0-36703 GCF_047460035.1 Streptococcus mitis
GGTTTTCGGAACTTTGAAAACTTCAAAAAAAGGATTTTTATCGCTATCAACATCAAAAAAGAAAGGACGAATTTCGTCCTTTCTAGATCTTAGCTTTTCTTCAACCCACTACAGTTGACAAAGAGCCTCAAAATTTTCAGACAAACATCAGCCATCCAAAAAAACCTTGAGCGTTGCCACTCAAGGTTTTTAGCAGTCTTTTCCATCATAGGAAAATCATTCTAAGAATATTCTTTCATTCGAGATCTATCACTTATCATCTTCTTTCGAGAAATTAGTGACTGCTTTTGGCTGATTAATCTTCTTTTCTTCGACCTACATATAGGCTCAATAGAATACCGCTACCTAGAAGAACAGAGATATAATCAGATTGGCTTCCAGTTTCAGGTAATTTGTCCCCATGGTTTTCTTTAACTGTAGTTGGAACTACTGGGTTAGCATTTACTGGAGTTGCTGGTTGAGCTGGTGTTGGTACTACTGGTTGTTCTGGAACCGCTGGTACTGGTTTAACCGGTACTTCTGGTGTTGGAACAACTGGAGTTGGTTGTACTGGCACTTCTGGTGTCGGTACATTTGGTGTTGGTTGTACTGGCACTTCTGGTGTCGGTACATTTGGTGTTGGTTGTGCTGGCACAGGTTTAACCGGTACACTTGGTGTTGGTTGTGCTGGTACTGTTGGCATATCTAATTCTGGTACTTCAGTAACTTCAGGCATACCTGGTACTCCACCGTTAAATTCTGGCAATTCATGAACTTCTGGCATTCCTGGCACACCACCGTTGAATTCTGGCAATTCATGAACTGGTGGTTCTGGCATTGCAAACGTTGGTCCTTCTGGCACATTACGTGTTGGAGGAACTGGTTTGTCATTTGATGGTGTTACTGGTTTGTCTTGGCATCCACATTTTCCGTCTTTGCCGTCTCGACCATCACGTCCATCTCTACCATCTTTTCCATCTTTAATAACTGTTTTTGTCACAGTTCCATCAGAATTGATGATTGTGATTGTATGACTACCATCACCATTATCTTCAACAGAAACTTTTGGTGATTTACCATCTTTACCGTCTTTAATCACCATTTCTGTCTTACTTCCATCAGGATTAGTGATTGTTACAACGTGAGTTCCATCGTTATTATTTTTAACAGTTACAGTTGGTGAAACGCCATCTTTGCCGTCTTTACCATCTTTGATAATAGATTTGTATTCACGACCATCAGAATCTACGATTGTTAATGTGTGAGTTCCGTCTCCGTTATCAACGATGTTAGCTTTTGGTGATTTACCATCAAAGATTGTAGTTGTAGTTTCTTTACCATCAGCACCTGTTACTTTAATAGTGTGTGAACCATTGTTGTTATCAATCACTTCAAGTTTTGGTTCTTTACCATCACGAACTGTAGTTGTTGTAGTTGTACCGTCTGAGTTCACAACTGTGATAGTGTGAGTTCCATCTCCGTTATCCACAACCTTAGCAGTTGGTGATTTACCGTCACGAACTGTGGTTTCAGAAACAGTACCATTACCGTTTTCTACACGAATTGTGTAAGTACCATCATGGTTGTCAGTAACAGTCGCTACTGGTGATTTACCATCTTTAATGATTGTTTCAGTAGTTGTGCCGTCACCATTTAGAACTGAGATCTTATGAGTTCCATTTTGTTCATCAGTTATAGTCACTTTTGGTGATTTACCATCACGAACTGTTGTTTCAGTTGTCACACCTTCTGGATTTGTAATAACGATTGTATGACTTCCGTCTCCATTATCACGAACAGATGCGGTTGGAGTACGTCCGTCAACACCGTCACGTCCATTCTTAACAACAAACTCATTCTTAGTTCCATCTGGGTTAGTGATTGTTACAGTGTGGCTTCCATCTGGGTTTTCTGTTGTTGTTGCTGTTGCAGCTTTACCGTCTTTACCATCTTTGATGATAGCGTTGGTAACATTGCCATCTCCATCCGTAACTTTAACTGTGTGAGTTCCATCGTTGTTATCAGTCACTTCAACTTTTGGAGTCTTACCGTCTTTACCGTTTTTAACAACAGTTTCTTTTGTTGATCCATCTGGATTTGTTACAGTGATTGTGTGGCTTCCATCTGGATTTTCTGTTGTAGTGATATTGGCAGTTTTACCGTCTTTACCATCTTTAACTTTCGTTGTTGATTCAGAACCATCAGGGTTTCTAACAGTAATAGAGTGTGTTCCATCTCCATTGTCCGTTACATTTACAACTGGTGATTTACCGTCTACTCCATTAGCTCCATTTTCACCTTTTTCACCTTTTTCACCTTTGGCACCTTGGGCTCCAGTCAGACCGCGTTCACCTCGATCTCCTTTTTCACCTTTAGCTCCAGTTAGACCACGTTCGCCTCGGTCTCCTTTTTCACCTTTGGCACCTTGGGCTCCAGTTAAACCGCGTTCACCTTGGTCTCCTTTTTCACCTTTGGCACCTTGTGCTCCAATCAGACCGCGTTCGCCTCGATCTCCTTTTTCACCTTTAGCACCTTGTGCTCCATCTTTAATAGCAATTCTTTGAACAAGTTCGTCTACACCTTCAGTATAAACACCGTTGCCATCGTTATCAAGATAGAAAGTGAGGTTATTTGTATCACCGACTTTATTTTGATCAACACGTGGTTTTACTGTATCGATTAGCTCTTTAGCCACACCAATTTGCATAATACGTGGCTTAGCTTCTTTAGTAACACTATTACTAATTGGCAATCCTAAAATTGTTTCGCTACCAAATCGGTGAACTTTATAGGTAATTTGACGTTGGCCTTTTTCACCTTCTCGAACTAATCTAGTTTGACCTTCTGGTAACTTACTAGTTGGAAGATAGACAGTTTGGAAGTCAATGTCTTCTGAAACAGTCTTATTATTAGTACCACCATTCGGGTTAGCATCCAAGAGCAGTGGGTTTGCTCTATGATAATAGTTGGAGTTACTGTATGGGTCATTGCTAGTCGCGGCACCACCACCACCTTGGTCCACGTTAAAAGTAACTGGTTTCAAACGAACAGACAAGTCACCATTTGGATTATTGATAGGCAAACTAAATCTGACTGTTTGTTCCGTATTTGTTGAAGTAGCAGAGGTCATACTGTATCCTGAATGAGATACGAAGTTGGCACCCTGACTAATAGGTTTTGATTGATCTCTTAACCTTGGAGTTGTGATTGTCGCATTGGAAGGATTTCCAAATCCATCCCCTTTATCCAAGATAAAGTTATTATTAACAAATTCACCTGGACCAGAGTATTTAATTGTGAAATTCAATCTATTACCTTGACGTACTGTTGTTACATCGTAATGAATTGAATTACCACCACGTGAGTTCCCGTAGCCACGGAAACTATAACTACGACCACCTTGACTAATATCTGCAAATGCAACTGTATTTCCAGAACCTGAGACAATTGGGTTAGCTGGATTGCTAGCCGCTCTAAAACCACTATGCCCTTTATCCAAGTCTTCTTTACGGATAGCTGGATTTTGGCGAGCATCAGAAAGGCTCAAACCTGGTTTCAAGATTTCATTAGTAGATTTTGGAGCTGAAGTTGTTTCTACTTTGGCAACTGTGCTAGTTGGCAAAACAGCGCTATCAAGAGCTGAACGATCAGTTGTTGCAGCTGGCTTAGCTTCTTCTTTGGCTTCTGCTGTGTCAGCTTTCTTCACTACAGGAGTTTCTGATACTGTTCCTTTATCAGAGTTAGAACGAAGTTCTAGACCAATAATAGCCGATTGAATAGATGACTCTGCTGCTGATACTTCAGCTTCAGTCGCATCTGCTTTCCCAAGCAAACCTTGACCAGCTTGGATACTTGCTTGCAAGTTAGCAGCACTTGCTTCTGTATATAACTTGCTTTCTAATTTTTTAGCACGTGAAAGAGCCGTTAACAATTTTGACTTGTCAACAGCATCTTGATGACTTGCTTCTTTTTTGTCTTTTGCTTCTTCAACTTTTTCTGCTGGTCTAGTAGCTTCTTCAGTTTTAGCTGGAGTCGTTTCTACTGGGTTGGCAACAGTTGGAGCTGCATAAGTTGTTTCTTTTTTAGGTGTAGAAACTTCTGCTGGTTTAGTAGCTTCATCTACCTTATCCTTATCAACAGAGACACTATTAGTTGCCTCAGGATGTTGTTCCTCTGCTTGTACTGATTGCGCATTGGCAGCAGTTCCCAAGACTAAGGCTGTCCCGAGCAAGACACTAGCCGCACCAAAGTGATACTTACGAATAGAGTATCGTTGTTGCATGCTATACCAGTCAAATGATTTCTTATGTGAATGTTTCATTTCAAACTCCTAGATAGTAATTTATAGTTTACACTTTACAACTATTTGAGCCATTAATCAATATTATCTATGAAATTAATATATCTGATTTTTGTACCATGGAGCCATATTTTTTTTTTTTTTTGAATTTAATGTACATATTTTTAATTCTTGTTTTTTTGTACAAAAGAATCATAATTATGATACAATATAATTTAGGAGGAAATACCTAAATGCGCAACCTTTTATCCACAAAAGACCAAAGACAATTACGTTTAATGGAAACCTTAATTCAGAATCGTAATTGGATAAGGTTACATGCACTTGCCGAAAAATTAGGATGTACAGAACGAATCCTAAAAAATGATTTAAATGAATTACGAACAGCTTTCCCAAATATTGACATCCAATCTTCCGTTAACGGAATTATGATTGATTTAGATGTTAACACTAGTGTAGAAGATATTTATCAATATTTTCTAGCCCATTCCCAATCTTTTCAATTACTAGAGTATATGTTCTTCAATGAGGGGCTACCTATTTATCGAACAGTTGAAAATCTTCACTCAAGTAATGCCAACCTCTATCGATTAGGCCGAAATATTACAAAAACTCTATCATCACAATTTCAGATTGAATTATCTTTTACCCCTACTGCAATTCTTGGTAATGAAACGGATATTCGTTATTTTTTTGCCCAATACTTTTCTGAGCGCTATTATTTCCTAGACTGGCCTTTTCCAGACCTTCCTGAGGAGGATTTAACAGAGTTTGCTGATTTCTTCTATAAAATCACGAATTATCCAATGCGATTTTCAATTTATAGAATGTACAAATTGATGATAGCTATCAGTATTTACCGCGTCAAAAATGGTCATTTTATCGACTTACCAAATCATTTCTTCGATGAATACTACCCTCTTTTGATGAATATTCCAAATTTTGAGGAGCTACTTGTCCATTTCTCTGAAAAACTGGGACTTGAAATCACTCCAGATATCATCGCCCAAATTTTTATATCCTTTATTCAAAACAATCTTTTCTTAAATCCTCAAGAATTCTTCAACTCTTTAGAAGAAAACAGTGAAGCAAGATACTCTTACCAATTACTTAGTCAAATATTAGAAAGCCTATCAAAACAATATAAGATTACTTTTACCAACCACGATGAGCTGATTTGGCATTTACACAACACTGCTTTCTTTGAAAGACAGGAAATCTTTTCTACCCCAATCTTATTTGAACAAAAAGCATTGACGATTAAAAAATTTGAAGTTTACTTCCCAGACTTTATGGGAAGTGCACGTCAAGAACTGGCTCAATACCGTCAAGCAATTGGACAGCATGACCATCCTGAACAGTTGGAACACCTGATGTACACCATCTTAACCCATGCTGAAAACCTCTCTACTCAGTTGTTAGAAAATCGACCACCTATCAAGGTTTTGATTATCAGTAACTTTGACCATGCTATATCCCTTACCTTTGTTGATATGCTTTCCTATTACTGTAATAACCGCTTTACCTTCGATATTTGGGATGAATTACAAACAAGTCCTGAGATTTTAAATCAGACAGATTACGATATCATCGTGTCTAATTTCTATATTCCAGGGATTACTAAGAAGTTTATTTGCCGAAACCATCTGTCAATCATGGATTTGGTTAATCACCTCAACACTTTATCAAATGAGATTCATATATCCAATACTTTATAAACTAAAAAGTCAGCAGGGTCCTGCTGACTTTTTCTCTTATCTGATTTCTATACTTCCTTAACAAAAACCAATTCCTGTGGCTGTGACAAATCTTCTCTGTAGGTAAACCCTGCAAAGCTTAAGCGACGAGCCTCCTCCACCGTCTGTACTTGATTTTCTATCAGGGCTGTCAGGAAGGCACCACGCGCTTTCTTTGAAATAGTTGAATGAATCTTCAGCTGACCACCTCTATCCTCCATGAATTTGAAGGTCACCATTTTTTCTCTGATTTCCTTAGAAAATACATTCTCAAACTCAGATGACAAGAGGGAGAAAATTAGATCTTCACCATTCATAGCCTCATCATAGGCTGTCTTCCAATGGTTCTTCAAAGTCTTACCAGCGACTTTTAATTTCATCAAAAAGTCCAAACGGTGAGGGGCTATGGGTGACAAGGCTGGAACGACTCCGTACAAAGCCGAGGTAATAAAGACATGATTTTCAAGATAGGCTTGTTCTACCTCGGTCAATTTATCTCGCTTAATATGGCGATACATGAGCCCATCAAAAAGTTTCAAGGCTGGATAGTGTTGAGCAGTTTGACTTTTCAAAGCTTGGATATTTTGAAATTCTTCCGCAGACTTCTCGGCTGATACCTTGTAAAAACTCTCCAATTGACTAGCAGAATAGAGATCCAAGGCATCCAGCACGGCCTGACTTTCTGGTTTTAAAGGAGCAGCTTCGATACTTGGCAAGTCTGTGTTCATTTCTTTTGCTGTTGGGATTAAAATTTTCATATTGATAGTGTAGCATATTTTTTAACCACAACCAAGGAATTCATCTGAAAAGAGACTGGGGAAAAAGGCATTAAAATTAAAAAATGCATAGTATCAGGAATTGAGAAATCTTGATACTATGCGTTTTATGATGGAAAGATTTACTTCATTTTTTCCTGAAATTGAGGTTTTGCCCAGCCTCTCCTCTTACTGAACTTTAAAGGTCTTGAGATAGTTGTCTTTTCCTACTTGACCTTCGAAGGTTTTACCATTTTCGAGGTAAGGCAGGTCATCTGATACAGAGGCCTTAACCTTGTAAATCTTGCCATCAACTTTAAAGAAGTAGACGGTGTCGCCCTTGATAACAGCTGATTTGAGGTCTGCTACCACACCCTTGATACTTTCTGTGGTTTCATTATCAATTTCAAGATCGTTTTTGTTGGCGTACTTGCTGAGCAGTTCTTCCACAGTGGTGGCTACGATAACATTTTGGTACTCGACTGCGTCTACCAAAGCGTACTCTTTGACCAAGCCAGCATTGTCCTTCAAGCCCATGATGTAGAGAGGCTTGTCATTGATGTTGATGAGGATTGGGAAGGTTGACTTGTAGGATTTCTCCTGAACAGCACCTTCGGCTGATTCACGGGCTGATTCTTCGGTCGCAGAAGCCAAGCTATACTTAGTGATTTCTCCTGTCCGCATATTTTCAAGGATAAAACCAAGATTACTTTCATCTGCATTGGCCGACGTCACACCTGTGTAGAGGTAGATGTCATTACCGATAGACAAATAATTATATCCCTTGGTAGTCTGGGTCACGTTTTTCTTGGAAATCATAGCATTCCAGAAACCGTCCTTGTACTTGCCGTTGTAGTTAATTTGCTCAATGGTTTCCTCAGCTGGATAAACCCTGTCCACCCATTCTGGAACATCTGACAAGCTGTATTCCTTGGTTTCTCCATTTGTAGCATCCAAGATAATGACTGAAACAGGACGAGGAACCGCAAGCCCAAATTGCTTTTGGTAAACGGTTGCTACATAGAAAGGATTGCCCTCATCGTCCACCTCAAAAGATGGAGTCTTGAAGATTTTAGTTGGGTACTTCAAGCGCAGGTGACGCTTGACATCGCGGTTAAAATACTCCGAGTCCGAATACTTGATTGGTGTCTTCAAGTCCACCAAGTTGGCATTCCCGGTTACCATGTCCACCTTGATATACTCGCCGATTCCCTTGGCTTGATTGTTAAACCATTTGATAGGGTCTGCGTATTCTAGTGGCGTAACTCGATAAGGTTTCCCATCAATCGTCAATTGGGTATAGGTGTCTGCCGCTACGTACTGCGACACCTTGTCCGTTAGGGAACCCAAGTAGCGGTCACCAATTTTTTCAGCAGTACTTCTATCTAAGATAGGAACCTTACTGGTGTCACTCTTAGGAAATTCAGTAAAGTCTTTTTCCGTCACCGTGACTACATTGGCATAATTTTTAGCCTGAAAAATGCTGGAAGTCACCAAGGAAACCAAGGCTGCTAAGAGAAGAATTCCTCCAATAGAAGCTAAAAGGATTTTCCCTAACCGATTGATTTTGAAGCCCTCTAGATTTAAGGCAGCTTCTGCCTTGCCGTGGCGCACATGAACCGTTTTGACCAGATTGATTCCCTTGCCAAATCCAAATAAGACTGCTACAACCAGCAAATGCCCACAGAGGAAAAAGAGAAATTCCCAGCTGGTCAGGTTAAGAGGCGGTAAAAAGATATACCAGGTCGTTGCGATAAAAATAAGTTCAAAGACTATTCGTTTCATTTGCTTTCCTCCTAAATGATTCGTCCTTCCAAGTGATCCAGTTCATGCTGGCAAATCTGGGCTGGGAAGCCTGTCAAAGTAATGGTCTGTTCCTGCCACTTGCTGTCACGATAGGCAACCCTTATGGTTTCATAACGCTTAGTAGGTCTCACACCTGTCAAGGACAAACAGCCTTCTTCTGTCTCATAAGCTCCTTCAGAGGATAGGAGCACTGGATTAAACATGACCACAGGAACCAAACCAAGATTAAAGATAATCACACGCTTCTGCACCCCAATCATATTGGCAGCCAGACCGACACAAGTCTCACGATTTGCTAAGAGCGTATCTTGTAAATCTCTGGCAAGATACAGATCTTCCTGACTTGCCGTCTGAGATACCTGAGATAAAAATAAGATATCCTTCACAATTTTCTTTTCCACTTCCTCACACTCCTCTTTCTTTTTACTATATTATAGCAATTATAGCACAAAAGCCGATAACTGCAAGCCCTTTCCCTCAACTGTAGCAAAAAGCCATCCGAAGATGACTTTTTCTTTTTAAATCGCATTCTTATCAAAGCCAAGTTTGCGTTGAATAAACTTAACAATTTCGACGATAATAATCATTGAGAAGCTTCCGCCCATAACGATTCCCCATTGTGACAAGTCTAGTTTGGTTACGTGGAAGATTCCTTCAAGTGGTTCTACGACGATTATTGCCATGAGAAGGATGAAGGATACCAAGATAGACCAGTTGAAGGTCTTAGACTTGAATGGTCCAACTGTCAAGATGGATTGGTAAACAGACTTGACATTATAAGCATGGAAGAGCTGAATTAAACCAAGGGTTGCAAAGGCCATAGTTAGGGCATCTGCATGAATGGCATGATTGTCACCCACATGAACTGGGTAAGCAATCGCAAGACCATAAACACTCATAACAATAGTTGCTTGGAGTACACCTTGATAGATGATAGAACTCAAAACACCACCTGAGAAGAAGCTTGCCTTGCGTCCACGTGGTTTATGGTTCATGACACCAGGCTCAGCTGGCTCAACACCTAGAGCGATAGCTGGGAAAGTATCGGTTACCAAGTTGATCCACAAAAGATGAACTGGCTGTAAGACATCCCAACCAAACAAGGTTGATAGGAAGATAGTTAATACTTCAGCAGTATTGGCAGAAAGTAGGTACTGAATAGTCTTTTGAATGTTTGAGAAGACCTTACGTCCTTCTTCCACTGCAACGATAATAGTCGCAAAGTTATCATCTGCAAGAATCATGTCAGAAGCCCCCTTAGAAACCTCTGTACCAGTGATTCCCATACCGATACCGATGTCGGCTGTTTTCAGAGCTGGCGCATCATTGACACCATCACCTGTCATGGCAACGACTTTACCTTGTTTTTGCCAAGCCTTGACGATACGAACCTTGTGTTCTGGAGATACACGGGCATAAACAGAGTATTGACCAACTACTTTTTCAAAGTCTTCATCTGACAGTTCGTTGAGCTCAGCACCAGTTAAAACGTGTCCTTCTGTATCATTTGCATCGATGATTCCCAAACGTTTGGCAATAGCTTCTGCAGTGTCTTGATGGTCACCCGTAATCATGATTGGACGAATTCCCGCTTCCTTAGCCACACGAACAGCCTCAGCAGCTTCAGGACGTTCAGGGTCAATCATCCCAATCAAACCAGTAAAGATTAAATCATTTTCAAGCTCTTCAGAAGTCAGGTTTTCTGGAATGCTGTCAATAATCTTATAAGCACCTGCGAGGACACGCAAGGCTTGGTGAGCCATTTCAGAGTTGTTTGTGTGAATGAGGTTTGTAACCTTCTCATCAATCGGAGCAATATCCCCAGCTTTATCACGAAGAACACAACGTTTCAAAAGTTGGTCTGGGGCACCCTTGACCGCTACAAGGAATTTACCATCTGGCAATGGGTGAACCGTTGACATGAGCTTACGGTCAGAGTCAAATGGCAACTCAGCCACACGAGGATATTTCTCTAAAAATCCTTTCACATCGTAGCCCTTGTCCAAGGCATATTGGATAAAGGCTGTTTCGGTTGGATCTCCGATCAGGTTTCCTTCTGCATCAATCTTGGTATCATTAGCCAAAACTACAGAACGAAGAAGAGGCATGTCCAAGCCGAGTTCAATGTCATCAGCAGAGTCATGTAGGACTGCATCATAGAAGACTTTTTCGACGGTCATCTTGTTCATGGTAAGCGTACCAGTCTTATCAGAAGCGATGATTTCAGTTGAACCAAGCGTTTCTACAGCTGGCAACTTACGAACGATAGAGTTTCGTTTGGCCAAAACTTGAGTACCAAGGGCAAGAACGATGGTCACGATAGCAGGAAGTCCTTCTGGGATGGCTGCAACGGCAAGCGCAACAGAGGTCATCAACTCACCAAGTGGATTTTTCCCTTGAATGAAGACACCCACTACAAAAGTAACAAGGGCAATGACCAAGATAGCATAGGTCAAGACCTTAGAAAGGTTATTCAAGTTTTGTTTAAGTGGTGTATCCGTCTCATCCGCATCTTGGAGCATACCTGCGATGTGACCAACTTCAGTGTACATCCCTGTATTGATAACAACACCAAGACCACGACCATAAGTCACATTTGAGTTTTGGAAGGCCATATTGACACGGTCACCAATACCAGCATCTGCAGCAAGTTCAACTGTCAAGTCTTTTTCGACTGGCACAGACTCACCTGTAAGAGCTGCTTCTTCAATTTTAAGAGAGTTTGCTTCAATCAAACGTAGGTCTGCAGGTACTACATCACCTGCTTCAAGGGAAACAATATCTCCTGGAACCAATTCTTTAGAGTCAATCTCCGCCATATGCCCATCACGAAGAACGCGGGCAGCTGGACTAGACATGGATTTGAGAGCTTCGATCGCTTCTTCGGCTTTTCCTTCTTGGTAAACACCAAAGGCAGCATTGATGATTACCACGGCTAAGATGATAATGGCATCTGCGATATCTTCCCCACCAGAAGTCACGACTGACAAGATTGCTGCCGCAACTAGGATGATAATCATCAAATCCTTAAATTGCTCGATGAATTTGACCAGAATTGATCGTTTCTCGCCTTCTTCGAGTTCATTGTGGCCAAATTCTGCAAGGCGCTTTTCCGCCTCACTTGATGACAAACCTTGCTCGGTCGCATCCACAGCCTTCAAGACCTCTTCAGGACTCTGAGTGTAAAACGCTTGGCGTTTTTGTTCTTTTGACATGTGTCTCCTCCTTGACATTGTGTGCAAAACAGACTCTCTTTTCCCTCATCGCATCTTTTCACGACAAACAAAAAGAGACCTATTAATCATAACAAGTCTCGCTGTTTAAGATAGTGCCGGAAAGCATACTTTTCAGTATAAAATTCGGAATGACGACACTATCACAGGTTTCTGCCAGCTACTCCCTTGAGTAGTACTATTATACCAAATTTTGAAAAGTTTTCAAAGAGTAAAAAATGACTTATTTGAATTTTCCCTTGAAAACCAGTATAATGGTAGAATGCTATATGACTAGAAAGGAAGTTGAATGAAGCAATCTATCTCAAATCTCAAGTTAGCTGAGCGTGGGGCCATTATCAGTATTTCGACCTATTTGATCTTGTCTGCAGCGAAATTAGCAACTGGGCACCTCCTCCATTCATCCAGTTTGGTGGCCGATGGTTTTAACAATGTGTCGGACATCATTGGAAATGTGGCCCTCTTGATAGGGATTCGGATGGCGCGCCAGCCTGCTGACCGAGATCACCGTTTTGGCCACTGGAAGATTGAGGATTTGGCTAGCTTAATCACTTCCAGCATCATGTTCTATGTTGGCTTTGATGTTCTAAGGGATACCATTCAGAAGATTCTCAGTCGTGAAGAAACGGTTATTGATCCTCTGGGTGCAACTCTAGGAATTATGTCTGCAGCGATCATGTTTGTGGTGTATCTCTACAACACTCGCCTCAGTAAGAAATCCAACTCCAAAGCACTGAAGGCTGCCGCCAAGGACAATCTTTCTGATGCTGTTACCTCACTTGGTTCTACTATCGCCATCCTAGCTAGCAGTTTCAATTATCCCATTGTGGATAAACTGGTTGCCATTATCATCACTTTCTTTATCTTGAAGACTGCCTATGATATCTTTATCGAGTCTTCCTTTAGCCTTTCAGATGGTTTTGACGACCGTCTGCTTGAGGATTATCAAAAGGCCATCATGGAAATTCCCAAAATCAGCAAGGTTAAGTCTCAAAGAGGTCGCACCTACGGTAGCAACATTTACCTAGATATCACGCTGGAGATGAATCCTGACTTGTCGGTTTATGAGAGCCACGAGATTGCGGATCAAGTCGAGTCTATGTTGGAAGAGCGTTTTGGGGTCTTTGATACCGATGTCCATATCGAGCCAGCACCTATACCTGAGGATGAGATTTTAGACAATGTCTATAAAAAATTACTCATGCGCGAACAATTGATTGACCAGGGAAATCAACTGGAAGAACTCTTGGCTGATGATTTTGTCTATATTCGTCAAGATGGAGAACAGATGGATAAAGAGACCTATAAAGCCGAAAAAGAGTTGAATTCTGCTATCAAGGACATCCAAATCACTTCTATCAGTCAGAAAACAAAACTCATCTGCTATGAGTTAGAAGGTATCGTCCATACCAGTATCTGGCGTCGCCACGAAACTTGGCAAAATGTCTTTCATCAAGAAACCAAAAAAGAATAGAGAAATCCTGTCATGAGACGGGATTTTTCTATTCTTCTAGCTATCAAAGTCACTTAGATATTCATAGCGGTCGTATTTTTCAAGGAGTGCTTCGTTTTTCTCATCCAGTTCTTTTTGAAGAGTAGCTAGTTTGCTAAAATCAGAGCCGTTGGCCTGCATCTCCTCTTCAATAGCAGCGATACGATTTTCCAAGGCTTCAATATCGCCTTCAATGCTTGCCCACTCCTGCTTTTCTTGGTAGGTCATGCGTTTCTTGTCTTCACGAACCTTGACCACTTTCTCCTTTTCAGCCTTTTGTACTTGATTGGCCATCTCTGTTTCAAAGGCTTTTTCATCTAGGTAGTCGGTATAATGACCAAAGAATGGACGAATCTTGCCATCTTCAAAAGCCAGAATCTTGGTCGCTACCTTATCCAAGAAATAGCGGTCGTGACTAACAGTCAAAACTGGACCAGCAAAGCCTTGCAAGAAATTCTCCAAAACTGTCAAGGTCGCAATATCTAGATCATTTGTCGGTTCGTCCAAGAGAAGAACATTTGGTTTTTCCAAGAGCAGTTTGAGGAGATAAAGACGTTTTTTCTCTCCCCCAGACAATTTCTCAATCAAGGTTCCATGCGTCGAACGTGGGAAAAGAAACTGCTCCAGCAGCTCTGCAATAGAAGTCGTAGAACCACCGCTGGTCTTGACCTCTTCTGCCACTTCCTGCAAGTAATTGATCACTCGCTTGCTTTCATCCAAGCCCTCAATTTGCTGAGAGAAATAGGCGATACGAACAGTTTCCCCAATCACAACTTGTCCTGCTGTCGGCTCAAGACTGCCTGCAATCAGATTAAGCAGGGTTGATTTCCCAACACCGTTGTCCCCAACGATTCCAATACGATCTTTAGCCTGCACCAAGAGATTAAAATCTTGCAAAATTATCTTGTCATCATAAGCAAAGCAAACATCCTGAAACTCGATGACTTTCTTCCCAATCCGACTGGTTTCAAAGTTCATGGTCAAGTCTGTCTCAGCACTACTGCCTGAAACTTCCTTTTTCAAGTCATGGAAACGATTGATACGAGCCTGCTGCTTGGTCGCACGCGCCTGCGGTTGTCTGCGCATCCAGGCCAATTCTTGCTTATAAAGTTGTTCCTTTTTATGAAGTAGAGCCGCGTCGCGCTCATCCTGTTCCGCCTTTAGGCGAACATAGTCCTGGTAATTTCCCTGGTACTCGGTCAAACCTGCGCGATCCAACTCGAAAATACGTGTTGACAAAGCGTCTAGGAAATAACGATCGTGGGTGATAAAAAGGACGGTCTTCTTGGAATTTTTTAAAAAGAGGGTCAGCCACTCAATAGTCGCAATATCCAAATGGTTGGTCGGCTCATCCAGAAGCAAGAGGTCGTGATTGCCAAGTAAAACTTGCGCCAACTGGACTCGTCTTCTTAGGCCACCTGATAATTCCCCAACAGGAGTAGATAAGTCTTGAATACCCAGCTTGCTGAGAACGGTCTTGACCTGACTCTCAATTTCCCAAGCTTGAAGAGAATCCATCTCTGCCATAACCCGTTCCAAACGAGCCTGCTTATCCTCACTGTAGTTGAGCATGATCAACTCATACTCACGAATAAGCTGGATTTCCTTGAGGTCGCTGGATAGGACCGTATCCAAGACCGTCTTGCTATCATCAAAATCAGGATCTTGAGTCAAGTAACCAATCTGGTAATCATTTTTAGCTGAAAAAGGACTGACATCCCCATCAAAGCCAGAAACACCAGAAAGGACATCTAAAAGGGTGGTCTTGCCAGTCCCATTGACACCAATCAGACCGATTCTGTCTAGGTCATGGATGATAAAGGAAATATCCTTAAAAACGGTCTTATCACCGACGGATTTACTTAGTTTTTCAACGATAAAATCTCTCATTTTTTCTCCCTCAAGTAAGCATGGATGGCTTGACGGTCATTTTCCAATTCTCCATCGACAATGGCATATTCAATCTCTGTTAAAATCTCTCCCAAGTCTGGGCCTGGTTGATAGCCATATTCCTTAATCAAAATGCCACCATTAATCTGAATTTCTTTCTTATCATGAATGGTCAAACTCTGGTAAGTTTCTGTAATTGCTTGTGGGTTGACTTCTTTTCCTTGGGCTTGACGAAGATTTTCAGCCTGTAAAAGCAAATCCAAGTCAAAGCGGTAACAATCGCGCTTGCTCAATTCTCCCTTTTCACGCAAGGTCAAAATAGTCAGTAAATCCTGAACTTGCTTAGCAAACTGACGTGAGGTCTTCCAAGCCTTCAAAAATGGCTGCGCATTTTCAATATCCAAAGCCCACAGTAGAGCAGCCCAGGCTTGCTCTGAAGATTCAAAGGTGAAATCAGTCTCCAAATCAAACAGTCTGTTAAGCTCGTCCTGGCTAGCTGCCATATCAGGGAGATAATCATAAGCTTGACTCTCAATCATGGAAGTCAAGCCCCTTCTCCAAAATGGAGCCAGCAAGAGTTTATCAAACTCAACGAAGGTACGCTCCACAGAAATTTTCTCCAAAAGTGGCGTCAAAGTCTTCATAGCTTTAAATGTTTCTGACTCAAGCTCAAAGCCAAGACTGGCCTGAAAACGGAAGCCACGCATAATCCGCAAAGCATCTTCGTTGAAACGCTCACTTGCCACTCCAACCGCCCGCAAAACTTGATTTTCTAAATCTTCTAAACCATGGAACAAGTCAATGATTTCTCCTGTATCGTCCAAGGCAAAGGCGTTGACTGTGAAATCACGGCGCTTGAGGTCTTCTTCTAGCGAGCGCACAAAGGAGACCGCACTGGGTCTGCGATAGTCCACATAGACATCCTCTGTCCGAAAAGTAGTCACCTCATACTCCTCGTCCCCATCTAAGACCAAGACAGTTCCATGCTCGATTCCGATATCGGCTGTTCGCGGAAAAATCTGCTTGGTTTCTTCTGGATAAGAAGACGTCGCAATATCCACATCATGGATAGGACGATTGAGGAGGGCATCTCGAACAGAACCTCCAACAAAATAGGCCTCAAAACCTGCTTCTTTAATTTTTTCTAATACTGGTAAAGCCTTCTGAAATTCAGAAGGCATTTGCGTTAATCTCATAATAAGTGTTCTAATCCATAGACAAGCTCATGACGCTTGACAACTTCTTTAATTCCCAAATTCACCCCTGTCATGAAGGAGCTGCGATCATAGGAGTCATGACGGAGGGTCAATCCTTCTCCCTGATTGCCAAAAATGACTTCCTGATGGGCTACTAAGCCTGGCAAACGAACTGAGTGGATGCGCATGCCATCAAAGTCAGCACCACGGGCACCTGCAATCAATTCTTCCTCATCTGCTGCACCCTGCTGGATAGACTCTCGAACTTCTGCCATTAACTCAGCTGTTTTAATAGCAGTTCCACTCGGAGCATCCTTTTTCTTGTCATGATGGAGCTCGATAATCTCCACATTTGGGAAATATTTAGCAGCCTGCCTTGCAAATTGCATGAGTAAAACAGCACCCAAGGCAAAGTTAGGAGCGATCAAGCCACCCAAATCTTGAGCACGAGAAAATGCTTTTAGCTCTGCAATTTCTTCACTCGTGAAACCTGTTGTCCCAACTACTGGAGCAAAGCCATTTTCAAGAGCAAAGCGTGTATTTTCATAGGCAACAGCTGGTGTAGTAAAGTCTACCCAGACATCTGCTTCAAAACCGACCAAATCAGCCTTATCCTTGAAAACAGGAATACCCTGCCATTCTGATTCAGACTCAAAGGGATACAAAACTGCTACCAAGTCCAAGTCTGGATCAGCCAAGACCATCTGACAAGCAGCCTGGCCCATCTTTCCCTTAAAACCAGCAATAATTACTCGAATACTCATCTCTACTCCTGACTAAGATACAAAGGACGATAGCTGCCCTTGAAAAATAGGGAATGACGCTGACTTTCCATGAAAGGCAAGACAGGCATCTTTTTTCAAGAGGCAGGTAGTCCGTGTTCAATTTCCAAGATACAAAGCCTGTAAGAACACAGAGTGAAAATAGGAGTTCTAATCAAGGAGTGTCTCCTCCCTCCTTGGAAGAACTATCTTTTTCACAGAGGGTTCCAGGCGTGTTCAATTATCAAGATACAAAGGGCCTTAGCTGCCCGTGAAAAATAGGGGATGGCGCTGACTTTCCACAAAAGGCAAGACAGACATCTTTTTTCAAGAGGCAGGTAGTCCGTGTTCAATTTCTAAGATACAAGCCTTCTTAACTAGTCTAGAAGTGCTAACTAAATCACTGGAATATAACCCAGAGCAATACTTCCTGCTCCTAGGTGTGTTCCAATGACACTACCAAATGTAGCAAGTGAAATATCCGTACCCACTTCAGAATCTAGCAAGTGCTGACGCAATTCTTCAGCCTTTTCAGGAGCATTCCCGTGAATGACAATGATACGGTATTGGCCTGAAGCTGTTGCTTCCTTGATAATCTCAATTAAGCGCTTAGTTGCTTTCTTTTCAGTACGAACTTTTTCGTAAACTTCAATCACACCTTGATCATTGAAATAGAGGATTGGCTTAATGCTTAGCAGATTGCCCAAAATCGCAGCTCCATTTGAAAGGCGCCCCCCTTTTACCAAATGATCCAAATCATCCACCATGATAAAAGCAGATGTGTGACTAATTTGAATAGCTAGCTTATCCTGAATAATGGCAAAGTCATCACCCTGGTCTAGCCAGTTAAAGACACTTTCAACCATGATACCCAGAGGAGCACTTGTAATCAAAGTGTCTGGGAAAGCAATAGTTAAACCCTCATATTCTTCTATCATATACTGGATATTTTGGTAAAAACCTGAAATTCCAGAAGATAGGAAAAGCCCCAAAGCATGTGTATAACCTTGTTCTTTGAGCGAAGTTAGAATCTCATCTAACTTGGCAATACTTGGTTGACTGGTCTTAGGCAATTCAGAAGCCTGAGCCATTTTTTGGTAAAATTCCTCAGCAGTCAGATTGATACCTTCGACATACTCCTCACCATCAATATTGACAGGAATATCCAAGACATATAAATCTTCTCTTTGCAAGGCCTCTGCACTGAGATAGGCAGAGGAATCTGTGATAACAGCTAATTTCATATTAGAACTCCAAATTGATTCCTGGTAAGTCTAATGCAATTTCAGTTACTTCATAAGTCAAACGGTTGAGCATGTTCAAACATGGACGAGCCAAGGTTTCAACTTCTTCTTGGTTCAATTCACTTGGTTCGTTAACAATACGACCATCGATATGGTTCACCTGAGAAATAGTTCCACTGATGACAAATTTATCAAATACAATCATAAAACTCAAGACAACAATCAAGGAAGTCACTTGATTTTCTTGGTCATGTTGAATTAATTGGAAATTCACATCCACCTTAGTTTCAGGAGCTCCATTTTCATTTTCCCATTCAAAATTACGCGCATCAAAATGATACTGACTAACAAATTCTTGTTCACGTTTAAGATTCATGTCTTTCTCCCTTGGCTACAATATTATAAGCTATTGTACCATAATTTTTTATTTTCATCTAGTTTTCTAAGATTTAGTCAATCCCGATTTCAGCTCGAACTACGTCTGCGATGGTATCAACATAGTAGTCTACTTCTTCTGTTGTAGGCGCTTCTGCCATAACACGCAAAAGGGGCTCTGTTCCACTTGGGCGTACTAGGATACGGCCATTCCCTGCCATTTCTTCTTCCATCTTCTCGATGATAGCCTTAATAGCTGGCACTTCCATAGCCTTTTCCTTCATGGCATTTTCCACTCGGATATTGACTAATTTTTGTGGATAGATGGTTACTTCTGCTGCCAACTCTGACAAGCTCTTACCAGTTTCCTTCATGATTCTAGTCAATTGAACAGCAGATAATTGGCCATCACCTGTTGTATTGTAGTCCATCAAGATGACGTGACCAGACTGTTCACCACCGAGGTTGTAACCTGATTTTCTCATTTCTTCAACAACGTAGCGGTCGCCAACTGCAGTGACTGCCTTGTTAATGCCTTCACGGTCCAAGGCCTTGTGGAAACCAAGGTTGGACATAACAGTTGTCACAATTGTATTTTGAGCCAATTGTCCTTTTTCAGAAAGATATTTCCCGATGATGTACATAATTTTGTCACCATCAACGATATCACCATTCTCATCAACAGCAATCAAACGGTCACTGTCTCCGTCAAAGGCCAAACCGATAGCTGAGTCACTTTCTTTGACCACTTCTTGAAGGGTTTCTGGGTGGGTTGAACCAACATTAAGGTTGATGTTAAGACCATCTGGTGTTTCCCCGATAACAGTTAATTGAGCACCAAGATCTGCAAAGATTTGACGGGCACTTGTAGAAGCTGCACCATTGGCTGTATCCAAGGCAACCTTCATTCCATCAAGAGGAGTTCCAGTTGAAACAAGGTAGCCTTCATACTTACGCAAGCCTTCTGGATAATCTACCAAGGTTCCCAAGCCTTCAGCACTTGGACGTGGCAGAGTGTCTTCTGCAGCGTCTAGCAAGGCTTCAATTTCTGCTTCTTTTTCGTCATCTAGTTTGAAACCATCACCACCAAAGAACTTAATTCCATTATCAAGGGCTGGGTTATGGCTAGCAGAAATCATGACACCTGCACTGGCTCCCTCAGTTTTTACCAAGTAAGCTACTGCTGGTGTTGCAAGGACACCAAGTTTGTAGACGTGAATCCCTACAGAGAGGAGACCTGCCACCAAGGCAGATTCTAACATTTCCCCAGAAATACGTGTATCACGTCCTACAAAAACTTTCGGTGCTTCCGTTTCATGTTGGCTAAGAACATAGCCTCCAAAACGTCCTAGTTTAAAGGCCAATTCTGGCGTTAATTCTACGTTAGCTTCTCCACGGACTCCATCAGTCCCAAAATATTTACCCATTTTTATAAAATCCTTTTCCTATTTTTAATTCGTTTTTGAACTAGTTGCTTTCGTTGACGAAGATGTCTCCGACGAACTGCTTGTAGTTGAATTTGATGTGTTTGAACTTGTACCCACAGGTTTTGTAGTGACCTTCATTGTCGTATCAAATGGAGTAATCACCGCTGGTAAGACAACACCATTACGGTCGATTGCCTGCAAAGGTACTGAACCACTGTAATTACCTGTTATGCGTTCGCTGGTTGGTAAAAGCGCAATAATATGATCAATTTTAGCTAGTGTTTCTTGGTCAGTTGTGACAGAGACCCGTTCATTTGACACGGTTACACTATCAATTTGTAGCTTGGGATCAATCTGGCTTTGGTCAACTTGTGGCACAACAATCATCCCATCTCGCTTAACCTTCTTCCCAACTTTCACTGTAATCTTTTGAGGCGTTGCCACAGCGGTCAATCCACTTGGAAGATTTTCAATATTCAAGGGAACTTCAATCGTTCCAACACTGGCATCCGTCAAATCAGCAGTTACCTTAAACTTACGAGTGCTCTCCTGCATTTCGCTGGCCAAGGTCACACGATTGGCTCCGGTTAATACCACTGAAACTTCTGATGCAAATCCGCTAATGAAATACTGGTCATCATCATAGTGAATAACGATAGGAACGTTCGTTATCGTATTGGTGTAGGTTTCTGATTTGACCTGCCTTGCGGTATTGCTATTTTGAAAGTTGGTTGACGTTGCATAAATGAATAAGACACAAGCAAAAAAGAGAGATGAAATGATATATAGACTATTTTTTCTCATATTTCCAACCTCCTAGCAAACGGTCCTTGAAACTGACTTTTTCCTCAACAGCTGGCAAAAGAATTGCTCGTAGCTCTGCTTCAAATTCTTCAATCGTCAAGTCGTGCTTGAAAACACCGTTATAGGTAATAGAAATGCCTCCTGTTTCCTCTGAGACGATGAAGGTCAAGGCATCGGATACTTCTGACAAACCGATAGCCGCCCGGTGTCTGGTCCCAAATTCCTTGGAAATCCCTGTGCTTTCTGTCAAGGGCAGATAGGCAGAAGTTACCGCAATTCGATTTTCTCTGATAATCACAGCACCATCGTGTAGGGGAGTGTTGGGGATAAAGATATTAATAAGGAGTTCAGCTGAAATATTGGCATCCAAAGGAATCCCTGTCGCAATGTATTCTTGTAAGGTCCGAACTCGTTGGATGGCAACCAGAGCACCAATCTTACGAGGACTCATATATTCAACCGACTTGACAAAGGCACGAATCATTTGCTCCTCTGCACTAATTTGAGCAGTAGAAAAGAAATCTGTCGCCCTTCCCAAGCGTTCCAAACCAGTCCGAATCTCTGGAGAGAAGATAACAACCGCAGCAATAACCCCATAGGTGATAATCTGATTAATCAACCAAGAAATCGTTGTTAAATCAAGGATATTGGCCACAACCTGGGCTAATACAAAGATCACGACCCCACGCACCAAAATCATAATCTTGGTGCCAGCTATCGCTTTTGTAAAACGATATAAAATATAGGCCACAATCAAAATATCAAACACATTGATGGCAATACTCCAAGGACTAGAAAACAAGCTAGTCCAATATTGCAGGTTGGATAATTGTTGAAAGTTCATCTGCTGTCTCCTCTCTGTCCAAACACGTTCCTTTCTATTATACCATTTTTCTGGCATTTTTTTCCCTATCCTACTTCATTTTAAATTAAGGAAAAATATGATAAAATAAACTGACTAGAAAAAACAAAGGAGAAACCATGTCTCAACTCTATGATATTACCATTGTAGGTGGTGGTCCTGTCGGGCTTTTTGCAGCCTTCTATGCCCACCTACGCCAAGCCAAGGTCCAAATCATCGACTCCCTTCCCCAACTAGGTGGCCAACCTGCTATTCTCTATCCTGAAAAGGAAATACTCGACGTCCCAGGTTTCCCAAATCTGACTGGAGAAGAGTTGACTAACCGTCTAATCGAGCAATTAAATGAATTTGATACCCCTATTCATCTCAATGAAACGGTTCTTGAGATTGAAAAACAAGAAGAAGGATTTGTCATCACAACTTCTAAAGGAAGTCACCTGACTAAAACAGTTATCATCGCTATGGGTGGCGGTGCCTTTAAACCACGTCCTCTAGAACTAGAAGGCGTTGAAGGCTATGAAAATATCCACTACCACGTTTCCAACATCCAGCAATACGCTGGTAAGAAAGTGACGATTCTTGGTGGAGGAGACTCGGCTGTGGATTGGGCTTTGGCTTTTGAAAAAATTGCACCAACTACCCTTGTTCACCGCAGAGATAATTTCCGCGCCTTGGAGCACAGTGTTCAAGCCTTACAAGAATCATCTGTATCCATCAAGACACCATTCGTTCCTAGCCAACTCCTTGGAGATGGAAAAACGCTTGACAAATTGGAAATCACAAAAGTTAAATCTGATGAAACAGAAACTATTGACATAGACCACCTCTTTGTCAACTATGGTTTCAAATCTTCTGTTGGTAACCTTAAAAACTGGGGTCTGGACCTCAACCGTCACAAGATTATAGTCAACAGTAAACAGGAATCTAGCCTAGCAGGTATCTATGCTATCGGTGACTGCTGCTACTATGACGGAAAAATTGATCTGATTGCGACAGGTCTAGGGGAAGCACCAACCGCTGTCAATAATGCTATCAACTACATTGACCCTGAGCAAAAAGTGCAACCAAAACACTCAACCAGTTTATAAAAAAGAACCACGAGTCGCATAGGATTCGTGGTTTTATAGTTCATCGGCTATCTTATTGATTTTTCTGAGTCTGTGGTTAACACCACTTTTGGTCAGAGGAGTGCTGAGACTATCTGCTAACTGCTGGATAGAGTAATCTGGGTGCTGAATTCGCAACTGCGCTACCTCCTGCAAATCTACTGGTAGATTTTCTAGGCCCATGATATCTTTGATTTTACTGATATTGTTGATGGTCTTCATGCTGGCAGAAACTGTCCGAGCAATATTCGCCGTTTCAGCATTATTAGCACGATTAAGGTCGTTACGGGTTTCTCGTAAAATCTTAACTCGCTCAAAATCATCACGCGCCTTCATGGCTCCGATGACAATCAAGAAGTCCATAATATCTTCGGCTCGCTGGAGATAGGTCACAGCTCCCTTCTTACGCTCAAGAACCTTAGCATCCAGTAAAAACTGCTGGAGAAGAGAGGCAATCCCTTGCGCGTGGTCCAGATAAACAGAACTGATTTCCAACTGGTACTTACCTGACTCAGGGTCACGAATGCTTCCATTTGCCAAGAAAGCACCACAGAGATAAGCACGGCCTGCTTCCTCGTCTGATAAAATCTCCTCGTCAATACCTGTTTCCAGACCAAAGAAGGAGTCTGCCAAGTGCAAATCACTCAGCAAGTCCTGCACCTTTTCATCTGTAAAAACAGTATAGACCCGATTCTTGCGGAGATTACTCCGTTGGTGGTGGCGAATTTCCGATTTGATTTCGTAAAAATGGAGAAAGGACTCATAGAGGTGACGAGCCAGTTTGGCATTTTCTGTCACAACTGACAAGGTCAAACCCGAAGTCGAGAGACCGATACTACCAGACATCTTGATAATGGCAGATAATTCATGCCGGCTTAGATGGTGCTGACCTAGGATTTCTTCTTTTACTGCTACTGTGAAACTCATTTTCTCACCTGTATAATGCGCATCAATTCGTCCACAATCAAATCCCCATCGTGGAAGGCACCACCATTTTCCAGACGGAGGAAGTTGGATGAAATCACGCGCGGAACTTGCTTACAAAGACCTGCAAAATCATGTTCCACCTGGACCAAATATTCATCAAAACGGTTGGAATTCATGTATTCCTGAGGCACTTTTTCGATATTCACCAAGACAGTGTCGATAAAAGGTCTGCCAAGATGACGATGCAAGACTTCCACATGGTCGCTATCTGTAAAGTGTTCCGTCTCCCCACGTTGAGTCATGATATTGCAGACATAGGCGATTTCTGCCTTGGTTTCCAAAAGCGCCTGCCCGATTTCCTTAATCACGATATTGGGCAAAATAGAGGTAAAGAGAGAACCAGGACCTAGGACAATCATGTCACTTTCAAGAATGGTCTGCACTACTCGACGGCTAGCCAGAGGCGTATCATCGTTGAGGGTATTGGTCACATAAACATGATCAATCATGCCTGGATGGTCTGCAATATGACTCTCTCCAGCCACCTCTGTCCCGTCCTGGAAGACTGCATGAAGGGTCAAGGGATGGTCACTGGAAGGATAAATCTTCCCAGTTGTGTGGAAAAATTTGCTTAGCAACTGCATGGCATTATAGGTCGACCCCTGCATTTCTGACAGACCTGCAATAATGAGATTGCCCAATGGATGGCCAGCAAAGGCTCCGGCATCCTCAGAAAAGCGATACTGAAAGACCTTTTCATAAAATTTTGGCATATCCGACATGGCCACAAGGACATTGCGAAGATCCCCTGGCGGTGTCAATTGCTGCATATTTTTTCGGAGTTCACCTGATGAACCGCCATCATCCGCCACCGTTACGATAGCAGCGATTTCCACATCTTTTTCACGTAGACTTTTAAGAATGACGGGGATCCCAGTCCCTCCACCAATCACCGTTATCTTTGGTTTTCTCATGAACGGTTTACCGTTTCCTTTCTTCGGTCCTTGTCGCGATGCCCTTCATTGACAGGCCAATTCTTGGATAAGTCCTGCGCCAAGCGTTTAGCAAAGGCCACACTACGGTGTTGACCACCCGTACAACCCATGGCAATGGTCAAAACGGACTTACCTTCCTTTTGGTAACTTGGCAAAATCGGCTCAATCAAGGCCAATAAATGTTGATAAAAGTCTTCGGACTCAGGATGGTTCATGACATAGTCGTACACTGGCTCATCCACTCCCGTTTGATTACGCAGTTCTGGTAGATAGTAGGGATTTGGCAAGAATCGAACATCAAAGACTAAATCTGCATCAATCGGGATTCCATATTTAAAGCCGAAAGACATGACTTCGATACGGAAAGACTGGGCTTGCTCTTGATCTGAAAACTGCTCTGCAAGGGTTTTGCGCAGCTCACGTGGAGTGAGTTCAGTCGTATCCACCACATTTTGGCTCATATTTTTCAAAGGCGCCAAGAGCTCACGTTCCAGCTTGATTCCATCCAAAATCCGACCATCTGCAGCTAGTGGGTGACTCCGTCTGGTTTCCTTGTAACGCGCGACCAATTCTTTATCAGCTGCATCCAAAAAGAGAATTTTAAAGTCCAGTTCTTCCTTGTTTTCCAACTCATCCAAAACATCTTGAATCTCTGAGAAGAAAGAACGGCTACGCATATCTACTACCAAGGCCAACTTATGGTCGTCTTCCTTTGTTTCCACCAACTGCAAAAACTTAGGCAAGAGAGCTGGAGGCATATTATCAATAGTAAAATAACCCAAATCTTCGAAGGACTGAATGGCAACTGTTTTCCCTGCACCACTCATTCCTGTCACAATCACCAAGTGAAGTTGTTTCTTTGTCATCTTTTTCTCCTTATATCAAAAGAAGTTTGGCAGAACCAAACTTCAACTAGCTTATCCAATCTCTGCGATGACTTCGATTTCGACTTTTACATCACGAGGAAGACGAGCTACCTCCACAGCTGAACGAGCTGGAAATTCCTCTTTAAAGGCCGTTTGGTAAACCTCGTTAAAAGGAACAAAGTCGTTCATATCACTCAAAAAACAAGTTGTTTTGACAACATGGTCAAAGTCAGTTCCTGCCTCTGCCAAAATAGCACCGATGTTTTTCAAGACTTGCTCTGTCTGTTCTTGGATCGTTTCTCCAACGATTTCCCCAGTTTCAGGAGAGAGAGGAACTTGACCACTAGCAAACAAAAGGTTGCCAACGATTTTTCCTTGAACATATGGTCCGATAGCCTTTGGAGCTTTGTCTGTATGAATTGTTTTTGCCAATTTCTTTTCCTCACAATTTTTCTAAGATTGCATCCCAAGCCTCATCCATCCCTGCCTTGCTGACAGATGAAAAGAGGATGAAATCGTCACTTGGATCAAAGTTTAATTTCTTTTTGATTGCTGATTCGTGCTTGTTCCATTTACCACGAGGAATCTTGTCCGCCTTGGTCGCAACGATAATAACCGGAATCTCATAATACTTGAGAAATTCGTACATCTGTACATCATCTGCTGACGGGTCATGACGAAGGTCAACTAAACTGACTACCGCACGGAGATTTTCCCGAGTCGTTAGATACTCTTCAATCATGCTCCCCCACTTTTCACGTTCCTTCTTGGAAACGCGGGCATAGCCATAACCAGGCACATCCACAAAGCGCATCTTATCATCGATGTTAAAGAAGTTGAGAAGCTGGGTTTTACCAGGTTTCCCCGATGTACGAGCCAGATTCTTACGGTTCAGCATGGTATTGATAAAGCTAGATTTACCAACATTTGAACGTCCTGCTAGAGCAATCTCTGGCAGTTCATCCTGCGGATAGTGGGATTTATTAGCCGCACTGAGCAAGATTTCAGCATTATGTGTATTAAGTTCCATAGTCACCTCTAGGCTGTTTCTAGGATTGGTTTATCCGTTCCATCAACAGCTTCTTTAGTAATGCGAACCAATTTCACATTTTCCTGACTCGGTACTTCAAACATGACATCTAGCATGGTTTCTTCGATAATCGAGCGAAGTCCTCGCGCCCCTGTATTCCGTTCGATGGCCTTGTTGGCAATCTCTTGAAGGGCTTCGTCGTCAAATTCCAACTCGACATCATCATAAGAAAGCAAGGTTTGGTACTGTTTCACCAAAGCATTTCTTGGTTCTTTCAAAATACGCACCAAATCATCTACTGTCAACTGTTCAAGAGCTGCAAAAACAGGCAAGCGTCCAATCAACTCAGGGATAATACCAAATTTTTGAATATCTTCTGCGATGATTTCTTGCATGTAAGAGCTGTTTTCATCAATCGCTTTATTGTTTTGACCAAATCCGATGACTTTTTCACCCAGACGTTGTTTGACGATTTCTTCAATACCATCAAAGGCACCACCCACGATGAAGAGGATGTTTTTAGTATCCACTTGAATCATCTCTTGTTGTGGATGCTTACGTCCACCTTGAGGGGGCACGCTAGCAACAGTTCCCTCGATAATCTTGAGAAGGGCTTGTTGCACACCTTCACCAGAAACATCACGTGTGATAGACACGTTCTCGCTTTTCTTAGCAATCTTGTCAATTTCATCCACATAGATAATCCCACGCTCTGCACGCTCGATGTTAAAGTCAGCAGCCTGTAGGAGTTTGAGGAGGATATTTTCCACGTCCTCACCCACATAACCAGCCTCAGTAAGAGCTGTCGCATCTGCGATCGCAAAAGGTACATTCAAGCTCTTAGCCAAGGTCTGAGCAAGGAAAGTTTTCCCTGAACCAGTTGGGCCAATCATCAAGATATTTGATTTCTGCAAATCCACATCTTCTGACTCTTCACGCGTATCGTGGAAATTGATGCGTTTGTAGTGGTTGTATACAGCTACTGCCAAGGCACGTTTGGCACGATCTTGACCGATTACGTAGTGATTCAAGATGTGGAGGAGTTCGATTGGTTTTGGTACCTCAGACAAGTCTGCCAAGACTTCCTCAGCCAACTCCTCACGAATGATCTCCTGGGCTAACTCCACACATTCATTACAGATAAAGGCATTGTTCCCAGCGATTATTTTTTGTACTTCTTCTTGGCTTTTACCACAAAATGAGCAATAAACCATCATATCATTATTCCTATTTGTAGGCATGATTTCCTTCCGTTCTATTCTATACTGTCATTCTATCTAAAATAAGGTCATGTAAAAAGCATGGATACTATTGACCAAATTGGTAAAGGCATTTAACCAGAGCAGGACAGAAAGTCCATAGCGCTTTTTACGAAAAGCCTGTACTCCTGCAAGCAAGCAGACCAAACACAGCATGGCTGTGAAAAAACCAAATAAACTACGTTCCATTAGACTTCCTTTCTCTTGCGGTATTGGATGGTAAAATCATAAGGATTTTTCTCATCTTTGGTATAGGATTTGCTTGAAACTGTCTCAAAAATAGACAAGTCAAACTCTTCAGGGAAATAGGTATCTCCCTCCACCCGAGCATGGATTTGAGTGACAATTACTTCATCCAAATAGGGTTCAAAAGCCTGAAAAATCTGCTTTCCACCAATAATATAGAGATTCTTTTCTTGAGCCTGATACCAGTCCAAGACAGACTGGACATCATAAAAAGTGGTAACCCCATCTATCTTTTCTTCTGGGTTACGAGTCAAAATCAAGGTCTCCCGTTTTGGAAGCAGACGACGCCCCATTCCATCAAAGGTCACACGTCCCATCAAGATAGCATGATTCAGAGTTGTTTCTTTGAAGTGTTGCAGTTCTGCTGGCAAATGCCAAGGCAGACGATTGTCCTTACCAATCACACCCTCTTCATCCTGGGCCCAAATAGCTACAATTTTCTTAGTCATGCTTCCATCCTTTTCACTGATAGTACTATTTTATCAAAAAACTCAAAAAAAGACTGGTTTGGAATAGCTTACAGAATAGAAAAAAATCCGTAAGAGGCATCCTACAGATTTTTATATGATTATTCTATTTCTTACAAACCAGGTGCTTGTCCAAGTTCTGCCGCAAGCATCCAAACCGTTTTCTCAAGTTCAGCTTTAGCACCAACAAAGATATCGTTTGTCACATCATCACCTTCTTCATCAGTAACATCCAAAGCTTTTTGGAACAGAGTGATGAGATAACGATAAACATCTAGGACACGTTCCAAGCTTTCTTCAACATTACGGTATTCACCAGCTTCTTCTTCGATTTCACTATGTTGAAGGAATTCTGTCAAAGTAGAGAATGGGCTGCCACCAAGTGTAATCAAACGTTCGCTGATTTCGTCAAGATAGCCATCAAGGCTGTCCATGTATTCATCCATTTTTGGATGCCACACAAGAAAACCACGACCGCGCATATACCAGTGTACTTGGTGCAAAGCAACGTGAGCTACGTACAAATCAGCAACAGCTTGGTTCAATACTTCCTTTGTTTTTGCCAATGCTACTGGCGCTACTTTTGTCAATGATGTTACGTCTTTTACTGCTTCTTTTTTCAATTCTACCATTTTATTTTACCTCGTTTATTATTTTTTGTAACCACTTCTTAATGATTACTACCTTAGTATACTACTAAGTAAAACCAATAGCAAGCCAAATGACTCACATGAGAAAAGTTGCAATAGACTGATAATTTAAGAATTTTTTAGAATGAAACCCAGTCACTTTCAATCTCTCTTAACAGAGATAAAATAAAGAAAAGAGCATACAAATGTACACTCTTTTCTCAGTTTTACATCTTAATACCAGACGCTAACATCCACACGTCCTCGAATCCCTTTAAGAGAGTCAGATGAAGTATATTGCCATCCTTTTTCTCCTGAATAATGAGGATTATTCCAATCAAGCGCATCCGTATAAGCTGCAACCCAGTTGACATGCTGTAAAATATCTGGATGATTTAAGCGTGTTTGCAAGAGTTGACGATAGCTATAAACATTCACATTTTGATAACCAGCCTGCTTCATTGTTGCCATATACTTGTTGATAATCTTGACCCAGGTTCCAGTATCACTTGGAGCTCTCTTAGTCTTATTTCCATATTCCCAGTTCTCAACATCATAATAGATAGGGTAAGACAAGTTCATCTTGTATTTCTTCAAGAGTTCAATAGTCTGCTTAGCATCATTCTCAGCATCGGTCTCATTTTCAGCATAAGTATAGAGGTAAACACCGTAAGGAATTCCAAGACGGTTTAACTCCTTGATATTATGAGCCAATTCCTTGTCCTCAGTTCCACTATAGCCCAAACGAACAATGACTCCATCTACTCCATTATCATCGATGACTTTTTTCCAGTCACTGATACGACCATTGTGTTCACTGACATCGATGACCTTTTTAACTTGATCAGTCCCAACTTGTTCTTCACGATGGTTAAAGAAATAACGTCTGCCATTTCGGTGAACCCAGCCAACATTCAAGTCTTTCTTTTCTTTTAACTCACCTGAGTCAGAAAAAATATAGCGAGCATCATCCATGACTAATTCACCAGTCGCCATAGCACCACTTTCTGTCAAGTAGTAGTTACCCTGCCACTCATCTTGAGCCATGTAACCCCACTTCTTGAAATAATACCACTTTCCGTCTACCTTTTGCCACTCTTGATTAGCATAAGAGCCATCAGATTTTAGATAGAAGTAAGACGAATAGGCTGGATCATAAAGCCATTCATTTTGCATCATAGCACCTTGACCATTCAAGAAATAATTTCCCTGCCATTGACTTTTAGCCATATAGCCCCACTTCTTAAAATAGTACCATTTACCTCCAACAGCGTGCCATTCCTGGTTAGCATAAGAACCATCGGATTTCAGGTAAAACCAATTCTTATAGGCATTATCATAAACCCATTCATTCTTAGCCATATAACCACCTGATTTTAGGTAGTAATTGCCCTGCCACTCATTTTGAGCATAACGACCGTCTGACTTAATATAAAACCAAGCCTTATAGTAGTTATCAAAAATCCACTCACTCTTGGCTTTGGAACCATCAGCCTTTACATAATAATCCCCCTCCCAGTGGGCAGAAGCATTGGTCTTTACACCTGTGCTCGTTTGAGTTTTATTAGAAGACTGATTTTGCTCTGAACTACTTGAAACTGTCGTTGTATCCTGCGAAGTTTTTGAAGCTTCGGTTTCATTTGCAGCGACATGATTAATTGCCAAGCCGAGTAAACAGATACTTGCTAATCCAATTTTTCCAATCTTTGTTTTCAATCTTTCCTCTCCTATAAAAAATGGAACAAGCATTCGAATGCTGTTCCACCTAGCTTTTGCTACTGATTATTTTACAAAGTCAAGCAAAGCCAAGAAGCTTTCTGCTTCAAGTGACGCACCACCTACAAGGGCACCGTCAACGTCTGGGCAAGCCATGTATGAAGCAACGTTTTCAGGTTTAACAGAACCACCGTATTGAACACGAACTTTGTCTGCAACTTCTTGACCGAAGTCAGCAGCTACAACGTCACGAACAACTTTACACATTTTTTGTGCATCGTCTTGTGAAGCTGATTTACCAGTACCGATAGCCCAGATTGGCTCATAAGCGATAACTGATGCAGCAACTTGTTCAGCAGTCAATCCAGCCAATGCAGCAGATACTTGAGCACCTACGAATTCAGCAGCTTTACCAGCTTCGTAAGTTTCAAGTGACTCACCACAACAGATGATTGGAAGCATACCGTTTGCAAAGATTGCTTTTGCTTTTTTGTTGATATCTTCGTCAGTTTCATGGAAGTAGTCACGGCGTTCTGAGTGACCGATAACAACGTAGTCAGTACCGATTTCTTTCAAAACTTGTGGGCTTGTTTCACCAGTGAAAGCACCTGCATTTTCAAAGTAGCAGTTTTGAGCAGCAACTTTAAGGTTTGAACCTTTTGCAGCTGCAAGAACCGTTGTCAAATCAAGAGCTGGAGCTGCGATACCTGCTTCAACAAGATCTGATGAAGGAAGTTTTGATGCAACTGCTTCAACGAATGCTTTAGCTTCTTCTGGATTTTTGTTCATTTTCCAGTTACCAGCGATAAATGGTTTACGTGACATTTCACATACCTCTTTTTTCAATTTATTTTCTATTTATTTTATCACAATTATACACAGCTTGCAAATCTTACTCGGATTTCAATCCTGCTTGTAACGATTAATCCTTCCAAAGATCCATGGCATTTCTGAAATCTGCAGATACCTGTGTCAACTGAGGATTGCTTGCTTCTCTCTCTGCCCGCTTGGCCTCAATTTGAGCCACACTCTTGATACCTTCATGACGCCAGTTTCTCAAAATCGCCTGAATGTACTTCCAGTTTGGTTTCCCATTCAAAACAGCTTCACGAAGAGCCTCCTTAATCAAGTCAGCACTGGTCCCATCTTCCTTTAGTGTCTTGGTCAAATCCTCAATCTCAAAAGGAGTCAACAAGCGTCCCAACTCCTGCTGGAAAGTTTCCACCAAATTCTTAAGCTGATTTTGAGGTGTCAACTGGTCTGAACTTGAATGAGCAGCTCCAAGCAAATTATCCAAACGTTCCAATGCCAAACTAGCATCAAAAAGCAATTCGATTTCGCCATTTAATTCGATAGTACGATACTGAAGCAGTCCCCTCTCCGTAAGATTGGAAATGGCCTGATTGACATCCGAAATTTCCTTGCCAATCCTTTCAGCAATCTGGCTTGGCGACATTTCATCCAAACCTGTCGTATTTTGCAAATAGAAAAATTGCCAGACTAGAAAATCATCACTGGAAGGAAAGAGTTCCTTAAAATGCAAGAGCAGGGCACTCGGTAAAACCAAGTTCCCTGATTTAAAAGCGTCTAAATATGTCATAATTCCTCTTATAAATACCCAAATGCAGATGCATCATCTTCTATTTTTCTCCAGTCAAAAGGCGTCTCCTGATACACCGCATAATTCACCCAGTTACTGAAAAAGAGGGCTGCTGATGAAGACCAACAAAGACAAGGTGTCTGGTTGACATCATCATCCTTAAAGTAATTTTCTGGAATATGTGGATCTAAACCTGCGTCACGATCTCTAAAATACTCTTTTGCCAAGGTATCACGGTCATATTCCAAATGCCCAAAACTATAAATTTCTCGTAAATCACGACTAGCCAAAATTGAAACCCCAACCTGTGGCCCTTCTGATAAAATCTCGAGATTGGTTTTGTTTAAGACCTCTTCCTTAGAAATCTCCGTGTGCCGAGAATGAGGGGAAACGTAGCTATCGTCAAAGCCTCTAAAGAGAAGGTGTCCTTCTTTTAAAGTATCCTGAGGATAGATACCTGATAACTTACTGTCCATCTGGTATTTTTCAACCCCATAACGCAGATAAAGTCCCGCCTGAGCACCCCAACAGATATGAAGGGTCGAATAGACATGGGTCTTGGACCACTCGATTACCTGACTGAATTCCTCCCAATAGTCCACTTCCTCAAATGGTAAATGCTCAACTGGGGCTCCTGTGATAATCATCCCATCAAAATACTCATCCTTGACTTCAGGAAAGGTTTTATAAAAAGTCTCCATGTGCTCTGAACGAGTTGTTTTAGAACGGTGGCTCTCCATATAGAGAAAATCAATATCCAGTTGCAGGGGTGTATTAGCCAAATGGCGTAACAACTGAGTCTCTGTGACCATTTTTTGTGGCATAAGATTTAAGATTAAAATCTTCAAAGGACGGATATCTTGGTGGGCCGCACGTTGATCATCCATGACAAAGATATTCTCTGTCCGTAAAATCTCAACAGCTGGCAATTTTTTATCAATTCGAATCGGCATAACCCTCTCCTAACTGTACTCTTTCAGGAATCATTGCATATGTTTGAAACTCTTCGAAAATCTCTTCAAACCTCGTCAACGTTGCCTTTCCGTAGATATATGTTACTGACTTCGTCAGTTCTATCTGCAACCTCAAAACAGTGTTTTGAGCTGACTTCGTCAGTTTTATCTGCAACCTCAAAGCTGTACTTTGAGCAGCCTGCGGCTAGTTTCCTAGTTTGCTCTTTGATTTTCATTGAGTATGAAACTAAATCTCAAACATCTAGTCCTTTTATTATACTGCAAGAAGATATAGTTTTCAATTATACTTTTTCTCTAACTAGCTATAGTCTATTTTTATATCCTAATGTAGAGAAAACAGCCCTAGGGACTGTTTTTGATTAATAATGCATAAGAACTTTGTAATCGTAGTCACCGATTTTTTCACGACCGTTCAATTCATCCAATTCAACAAGAAAGGCACAGCCTGCTACAACACCACCAAGTTTTTCAATCATTTCGATAGTTGCCTTAACAGTTCCACCTGTTGCCAAGAGATCATCTACAATAAGAACACGTTGACCTGGCTTAATGGCATCCGCATGCATAGTCAAGGTATCAACCCCGTATTCTTTTTCGTAGTCAGCAGAAATGACTTCGCGTGGTAATTTACCTGGTTTACGAACAGGTGCAAAACCAATTCCTAACTCAAAGGCAACTGGACAGCCCACGATAAAACCACGAGCTTCAGGCCCTACGATCATGTCGATTTTCTTGTCAGTAGCATACTGAACAATTTCACGAACAGCGTAGCTATAAGCATTCCCATCAGCCATCAAAGGACTGATATCACGGAAGGTAATCCCTTCCTTTGGATAATTTTCAATTGTTGCAATGTAATCTTTTAAATTCATCTTTTTCTTTCTTTCAAAGTTTTTACTCTCTATTATAGCATATTTTTTAAGAAAGAAAAAAGGAAAAGTTAACTTCAATGATTATCTAACGATTTGACGATTTATAACTAGCCATAGCAATAAATCCCAATTTCTGTTTATTCTTAGCAAACATTTTATACATAGTTAAAAACTGCTTTCTATTCTCCTTTTTACAAGCATTTACGCAAATTTTCAAAGTTCCTAGCCAACCTTCGTCATAAATCATACCTGATAATTTCATTAATGTCATTTCACCAGTCAATACTTTCACATCACGATAACCTGATTCTATCATTACCTGTTCCCAACCATCTTGAGTTAAAGGACCTACATTTACATGAATTGCTTGTGACAATTCCTGTCTGACAGACTCTTTAGCTTCCTTAAGAAGCACATCATGTGTCAAGAGAAGACCTCCAGGTTTTAATACCCTTAGATATTCTATTACACATTTTTTCTTAGCTTGATCGGCTTGCATAGTCAGCATAGCTTCATTTATAACAATATCAAAACTAGCATCTTGATAAGGAAGTTTCATTGCATTAGCTCTTTCAAAACTGATTAAATGACCAACACCTGCCGTTTCAGCAGATTTTTTAGCCACTTCTAAAGCTTGAGCATCCATATCAACAGCAGTTATCTTACAACCAAAACGCTGTGCCAACTCAATTGCTGTAGTTCCCCTATTACACGCAACCTCTAGTATTCTCTTTTCTTTTGAAAATTCTCCTTCTGCAATTAACCAATCTGTGGCACGTTTTCCACCTGGACGTAAGCGTTTTTTCCCCAATTTTGCTAAAAACTTATGACCTGCTTCTGACATTTGAACACCTCTGTTTTTTCTTCATTATAACATAAAATGATATTATCTGACAATTCTAATCTATTATTTGATAAACTAGAATCAAAAGCATACAAGCTACCATGACTATAGCATAAATCTATTAATCACCTCTCTAGTTCGAATTCAATTGCTCACGTAGTTTACGCATATAGGTTCACTAGTAGATGGTAACCACGGAGTACTTACATCTCAGATGAACGACATGGCTGTCATACTCAAAAAAAAGAAAGGACGAATTTTGTCCTTTCTCGAGCTTAGCTGACTTCAACCCACTACAGTTGACAAAGATCCGAAAAAACCTGATGAATCGAATGATTCATCAGGTTTAAACAGATATATTCATTGTAAACAAATCATATCAATTAGAAAGCTTAGTCTTCTTTCTTCTTGCGAGATACAAGACCAAATCCACTCAATACTCCGAGAAGTCCAAGTGCTGCAAGACGAGCATTGTCTTCTGTACCAGTATTTGGCAATTCACGCTTAGCTTCAGCTTCTTTCACTGCTGTTGGTTGTACTGGTTGTGCTGGAGTAACCGGTACTTGAGGTTTAGCTGGCTGTTCAGGCATTGCTGGAGTTGCTGGCTCAACTGGTTGTACTGGTTGAGTTGGATCAACTGGAGTTGGTGTTTGAACTTTTCTGAAGATATGTCTGATATTTCCATTTGGATCTGTCACTGTCTTCACATATTCGTAACCTGGAATTGTTCCTGGTTCTTTAGAACCTGGCTCAGTTGGTTTCAATGGATTTCCATTCTCATCAGTCCAAGTAGTTGTGTTTTGCTTACCTGGATTTGGTTGAGGAACTGGTGAAGGTGTTGGAGCTGGTGGTGTTACTTTTTCGTAGACATGTTCGATGTCACCATTTGGAAGTTTCTTAGTCTCTACGAAGCGGTAACCTGGGATATCTTTCTTAGGTTGTTCGCCATCTTCTGTTGGATAGTTTGGAATTTCATTTCCGTCTTTATCCTTGTGACTTGTCTTAACTTTCTCATAAACGTGCTCTGTATCGCCATTTGGAAGTTTCTTAGTCTCTACGAAGCGGTAACCTGGGATATCTTTCTTAGGTTTTTCACCATCTTCTGTTGGATAGTTTGGAATTTCATTTCCGTCTTTATCCTTATGACTTGTCTTAACTTTCTCATAAACGTGTTCTACATCGCCATTTGGAAGTTTCTTAGTCTCTACGAAGCGGTAACCTGGGATATCTTTCTTAGGATTTTCACCATCTTCTGTTGGATAGTTTGGAATTTCATTTCCGTCTTTATCCTTGTGACTTGTCTTAACTTTCT
>NZ_JASHHB010000015.1:0-34972 GCF_047460035.1 Streptococcus mitis
AGTTTCTTAGTCTCTACGAAGCGGTAACCTGGGATATCTTTCTTAGGATTTTCACCATCTTCTGTTGGATAGTTTGGAATTTCATTTCCGTCTTTATCCTTGTGACTTGTCTTAACTTTCTCATAAATGTGCTCTGTATCGCCGTTTGGAAGTTTCTTAGTCTCTACGAAGCGGTAACCTGGAATATCTTTCTTAGGAGTTGTACCTTCCTCAGTAGTTGTTCCTGGAATTACATTACCATCTTTATCTTTGTGAGTTGTTGTCACTTTTTCATAGATATGTTTTGCATTTCCTTTTTCGTCGATTTCAGTTTTAACTACTTTATATCCTGGAATATCTTTAGATGGTTTAGTTCCGTCTTCTGTTGGTGAAAGAGGGTTACCGTCTTTATCAACATGTGAAGTATCTGGATGTACTGTTGGAGTGTACTTGGCTGTTACTGGTGTACCGTTCTTATCTACACGTTTAACTGTTACACCTTTAGCTTTTCCTACGAAGTCAGGTTCTGGTGTGAAGGTTACTTTACCGTTTTCATCGATAGTGTATGTTCCTTCACCTGGTACTTTCTTCTCAGTTGTGCCATCGTCAAATGTTGGTTTAACAGTTTCATCGATTTCAACTGGAACTTCCTTACCGTTGATTGTAACTTTACCACCTTCAAATGTTGGTGTTCCTTCTTGAGTTTGTCCTTTAGGACCTTCTGATTCAGAATCTTTTGAGGTTGGAGTTACTGGAACGACTACTGGAGTGTACTTAGCTGTGATTGGTGTTCCATTTTTGTCAACACGTTTAACTGTTACACCTGTTGCTTGACCAGTGAATGTTTTCTCTGGTGTGAAGGTTACTTTACCGTTCTCGTCGATTGTGTAAGTTCCTTCGCCTGGTACTTTCTTCTCAGTTGTGCCATCGTCAAATGTTGGTTTTACAGTTTCATCGATTTCAACAGTTTTTTCTTTACCGTTTACAGTTACTTTTCCACCTTCAAATGTTGGTGTTCCTTCTTGAATTGCACCTTGAACATTTGTAGTGATAACATCTGAACTTGTTGGTGTTGCTGGTTTTACAACTGGTGTGTACTTAGCTGTTACTGGTGTGCTGTTCTTATCTTCGCGTTGAACTGTGACACCAGTTCCCTTACCTGTGAAGTTCTTCGCTGGTGTAAAGGTAACTGTTCCGTCAGGAGCTACTGTGTATGTTCCTTCTCCTTCGATGGTTACTGAATCAACTGGATTTCCTGTTTTTGGATCAACCAATTTAGCTGGTTTATCTTCATTGATTTCAACAGTTTTCTCTTTACCATCGATTGTTACTGTTCCACCCTTGAATTCAGGTTTACCTGTTTGAGTTGAACCTTGAACATCTTCTGTTACAGCGTCTGTTCCTGTTGGTGTTACTGGTTTAACTTCTGGTGTGTAGGTTGCTTTAGCTGGAGTTCCGTTCTTATCTTGACGAACTACTTCAACACCTTTAGCTACACCTGTGAATTTTGGTTCTGGCTTGAAGGTTACTGTGCCGTCTGGAGCTACTGTATATGTTCCTTCGCCTTCAACAGTTAATGAATCTACTTTATCTCCAGTCTTAGGATCTACCAATTTAGCTGGTACTGTATCGTCCATTTCTACAGTTTTCTCTTCACCGTTAACCATAGCTGTTCCGCCTTGGAATTCTGGTTTACCAGTTTGAGTTGCACCTTGAACATCAACAGTTTTAGCAGGTTCTGCTTCTGGTTGTGCAGGAATGATTGATGGAGTATAAGTTGTTGAAACTTTAGTTCCATTTGTGTCCTCTGCTTGAACATTAGCTGGTGTTACTTTACCAGTGTATGATTTTTCTGTTGGTGTGAAGGTTACTTCTCCTGTTGCTGGATCGATTGAGTAAGTACCTACTGGCGTTACTCCGTCTTCAGCATAAGCTGGAGTTGTTTGTCCTGCTGAAACTTCATTTCCTTCTTTATCTAGAAGTTTGTATGAATTCTCTTTAATTGGAGCAATGTTGTCTCCAGGAACGAATGAAGGTGTTCCTTTTTGAGTGTCACCTTGGATAGCTTCTGATTTAGCTGCTTCTGCTGTTGGTGTTACAGGAGTAATCTTCGGTGTGTAAGTTGTTTCTACAGCTGTCCCATTTTTATCTTTAGCTTGAACGCGTACTGGTTGTACATCTCCTGAATATGTTTTATCTGTTGGCTCGAATACTGCAACAGCTTTTCCATCTACAGTTTTAAGAGTATATTTACCAATTACGTTTCCTTCTGGATCTTTAGCTGGTACCTCTTTAGCTGGTTTTCCATCTTCATCTAGAAGTGTGTAAGTATCTGGATCGATTTTTACAGATTTCTCTTTACCGTCAATCGTTGTCTTACCAGCTTCAAATGAAACTGTGCTTTCTTGAGTTTTACCTTGTACATCTGTTGTTGTAGCTGGCGTAGATGTTGGAGTTACTCCTACAATTGTTGGGGTATAAGTTGTCGAAACTTTTGTTCCATTTTCGTCTTCAGCTTGAACTTTAGCTGGTTGAACTTTACCAACATAAGTCTTATCAGTTGGTGTGAAGGTTACTTTGTTAGTAGCTGGGTCAATTGTGTATTCACCAACCTTTTTACCATTCTCATCTAATGCATCGACTGGCCCATTTGCTTCTGTTCCATCTGCATTCAACAATTTAGCTGAGTTTGCTTTGATTGGAACTGATTTCTTCTCACCATCAATTGTTGTTTCACCTGGTGCAAATGACACTGTTCCTTCTTGTGTTTCACCTTGTACTCCTGCTGATTCATCTGGAGTTGCTGTTGGTGTTACACCTACGATAGATGGTGTGTAAGTTGTAGAAACTTTTGTTCCATTCTTATCTTCAGCTTGAACTTTAGCTGGTTGTACTTTACCAGTGTAAGATTTGTCTGTTGGTTTGAAGGTTACTTCTCCTGTCGCTGAGTCAACAGTGTATTCACCAATCTTTTTACCTTTTTCATCTAAAGCATCTACTGGTCCATTTGCTTCTGTTCCATCTGCATTAAGAAGTTTTACAGAGTTTTCTTTAATTGGTACTTCTGTATTTCCTTCTGTAAATGTTGGTGTTCCTTTTTGAATTTCACCTTGAACACCAGTTGAAGTAGATGGTGCTGCTGTTGGGGTTACTGGTGTTACTGTTGGTGTATATTTACCTTTTGAAGTAACTGGAACTTTATTTCCTTCTGAATCAGTCGCTGTTACTGATACTTGTACATTAACACCTTTACCTTCTCCTGTAAATGTTGGAAGTGGTTCGAATCTTACTACACCTGTTGTTGGATCGATTGAGTATGTTCCTTCTCCTTCAACTACCACTTTGCCTTTTTCATTAGCTCCTTCTAGAGAGTATGCTGCTGTTATCCAGTCTACATTTGTTCCATCTAGAGTGTTTGTTGCTGTATTTAACTCAGAGAAGCGATCTTTTCCTGATTTAGATGTTTGAGTTTGACCCTGCTTTCCTGTAGTTTCATCTTTTGATGGTTGAACTCCATATACAGTTGGTGTATATGTATTTTCTGTCGCTACTGTTACTGGATTTCCTGACTCATCATTGAATGTTACATTTGCTGAAACTTTTATCGGTGTAGCTGTTCCTACAAAGCCTTCTGCTGGAGTGAAACTTACTTCTCCTGTTGTTGAATCGACTGTGTAAGTTCCTTCTTTAGTTGTTACAGAAGCAACTTTATTTCCTGTCGTTGGATCTACTAGTTTGAAATCTGATACTGTAGTTCCTTCTTTTCCATCATTGAAATTATCTGCAATTGAGTCAGTTTGTTTTTGACCTTGAGCTCCTGATGATTTCTCTGGATCTGTTACTACGATGTAGTAAGTTGTTTCTGCTACTGCATCTTCTGTAACTTCACCAGACTCTGTTCCATCTACTGTTGGAGTTGTTACAACACCGTTTGAGTCTACTGCTCTCGCTGTTACTTTGTAACGCCCTTTTTGAGATAATACATAAGCATTAGCTCGAGCCAAGTTTGCTTCTGCAGCTGTTTTAAGAGCTGTACGTGCTGTTTCTACAGCTTTTTCAGCCGCAACAGCTTCATCACGGGATGTAGTCTCAGTAGTTTTCAGTGTATCTAACTTAGTTTTAGCTTTTTCCAACTCAGCTTGAAGTGAAGCTTTGTATTCTCTAACTCTTTCAAGTTTTTCTTCAGCTAAAGCTTGAGCTGTTGGAGAAATAGAACGTAATTTAAGATTATCTAATGCTTTTTTAGCATCTTCTTCAATACTAGTTTGACGATCTAATAATTCTTGTAGATTTGCTAATTCATTAGCAACTGTATGTGCATCTTTAATAGCATTTGCTGCTAATTGTGATTTTTCTGCAGCTGTACGTTGAGCTTGAATATAAGCTGTTTCTTCTGCTTGAGCTCCGTCAAAAGTAGTTACTGTACCATCTGGTGCAGTTGCTGTTACTTTTGTTTTAATCGTATCTGAATCTGTTACTGATGTTTTATCATCGATTGTATCTGCGAATGCTACATTTGCTTTGGTAGATTTAATTAAGTTTACTGATGTACCTTTTGATTCTGAATAACTTGTTGAAGTTCCTGTTGGTTTAGCATTTTGAATTGATGCTACATCTGTAGAAGATGCTTCACGGTATGATACATACCCTTTGAAACCAGAAGTCGTTTCAAGTTTCCATCCTGCGTTTGATTCAGTAGCTGTAACGGTTGAACCATCAGATGCTGTCCATTGTTTAGATACTGAATCATAATTTACAGTTACAATAGTACCTTGAGCATTGGCTACTTGCATTTTCGGAACATTAGTTACGGTACGAGTAACATCTCCTACTTCTGTAACTTTTCCTTTTTCACGAATTTCAGCAATCTTATCTACTAAGTTAGCTGCATTAGAAGTTGCACTCCATGTACGAGTGAATTCATATACGATGTAATCAATATCTCCGTTTGCTTTCACATCAGTATACACACGTCTTTCAGTTAATGTAGAAGTTCCATTGCCATTGTCTACTAATTGATACGCATCCTCAGTTGGTAAATTATATTTACCAGTAGCACTGTTAAATGTAGCTGTATATTCTTTATTATTTACCCCTTTAACAGTATATACTTCACGTTGTAAATTAGCATGCACTCTATCTGTAGTTGCTTTCGCTGCAATACTATCTACACCTACGTATTTTGTGGATTCTGGAGTTACTGCTAAATTAATGGTTGAATCTCCTGAAGTTGATGCCGCTGCTAGTACTGCTCCTTCTTGGACTGCTGCATTTGTAGTACCTGCAGCTACTGTCCAATTGCCATCTTTAACTACAAGTTTCGTCACTGTTCCATCTGGCATTGTAATTTCCGCAGTATTTGCACCTTTTGAAATCGTTACAGGTACAGTTGTTGCATAAGCTTCAACATTCTTAACTGTAATCTTAGGAGCTACCGCAATCGTAATATTTTCATGCGCTTCTTGACCATTCATATTCCATTGATTTGAATTACCTGCAATTGTAGCATTATTATAGTCTTTTGCTAAAACAGCCGCTGTGAAAATTCCAGATTCCGTTGCTGTCCCTGTAATTAACCCAGTTTGTGGAGTATAATCTAAACCTGGGATTACATCATTAATAGTAGTTTTTTCTCCATTTTTTGCATAAGTACCATTTACAGTTGTGTGAGCTGTAACTGGACGTGGTCCATTCATAGTTGTCAATGTTGATCCATCTTTAGCAGTAAAAGTAGCATTATAAATCCCTTTATTTACTGTTTTTGCACCAGCGATTACTCGTTCACCGTTAACTGTATAATTAGTAGCATCATCACGTGTCATCGCATCATTATCAACATATTTAATATCATGACTCACTTCATCTCCAATAGTGACTAATTTAGATGAACCTTGAATTAATGGTGCAGTTGTATCTTGCCAGCCCATCCATCCTGAACGTAAGTTTTGGAAATCCATTACTTGTGTTGTTCCATCTGGTTTTGACACAGTTACTTTATAACGCATATCGTATACACCATTTTGAATGCTTGATGATACATATCCTTCAATTGTATCCGCTTTTTCATTATAAGCAGCACCCGGGATTAAGTTAGTTAATTCAATATTTGTAATCTTATATCCTGCTGCAGTAGCGGCATCAGAAAGACTAAAACGTTTCTTTACATCAGTTACATAAATGTAGTGATTTCCTTGTTCATAAGTATATCCATAAATTTCTGTTGCAAGGAATTCATATGCTCCATTAGATCCATACTGTGCATTTTGATCTAATGTACCTACTATAGTACTTCCTGTCGGACGTAATTTACCTTTCCATAGTTCAGCTTCTTCACCTAATTTTTGTGCTTCTTCTCTAGATAATGGAATATCCGTACGACCATTTTTACCAGCAACTGAGTTCACAGCTTCTGGCTGTTCTGTATTCTCAGATTGATATCCATGAACATAAATACGGTAATCTGCATTACTATCTAATTCATAATAAGATTTACCAGTTGCAGTAGCAAACTCCCCATTTTTCTTTCTTAATTCTGTTGAAGAATATGTATATCCTTCATTTGCAGAACGTAAGTTAGATCCTTTTTCGATTTCTTTTCCATTACGTTCATCTTTTGAGCCTGTATTTTCGATAGCGTTTGAATCAGACTTTTTCTCAGTATTTTCTGCTTTCTTCCCTACAGTTTCTTTACCATTTGTAGTGTCAACTGCTGGAGTTTCTTTTTTCTCAACTGGTTTATTTTTTAGTTTTGAGTTTACAGTCGTTACAAGTTTGTTGTAAGCAGCTTTTAACTCATCTTGACTTGTAGCGCTTGAAAGAGCTGCTTTTGCCGCTTCCAAATCCGCATTCAAAAGAGTCAAACTTTCGTCTGTCTTATTTGCATATTTACCTGCAGCTAGTTTCCCAGCTACTTCATTAACATATGACTCAAGTTGAGACTTGTCTAGTTTAGGAGCAACTTCTTCTTTTGTAACTGCTTCAGCAGATTTTGGTGCGTCTTCCTTCTTAGATTCTTCTACTTTAGGAGTCGCTACTTCAGGTTTAGTTTCCTCTGCTTTTACTTCCTTCGCAGTTTCTACTTTAGCCGTTGCTCCATTCTCTTCAGCATTAGGTGATACTACTGCCACACCAGGAACATTACCATTAACTGCTGTTTCTGAGGCTGATACTGCACCATTTCCAAGAAACATCAAACCAGCTGCAATCGCTACTGACGCTGCTCCAAAGCTATATTTACGAATCCCATAACGGATGTATTTTTCTACTCTAAAATCTTGTTGTTGCTTGCCTTTCATCGAGACTAACAACCTCCTTTTGTTTTATATCATGTTTATAGATATAGTAAAAACCAAAACCCCTTCATTTCATTTATAAATGAAGGAATTGCCTCAAGTACTATATTTTTTCCGAAACATGTATATTCATTCTATCACACTAGCTAGATATATTCAATTTATTTGTTTGAAAACAACATGAAAATTTCAATTTTTATCTATGTCATTCTCTAAAAAATAGTAAAAATTGTCTGAATTATATAAAAAACTCTACATTTTTTAACTTTTTCCACTATTTTTTGAGATTTCAACACATTTTTGAATCCGCTAACATTGTATAAACGTATATTATTTTGAATTCATTTTCATTTCTCTATATTTTATTTTTTTGTATATTTATCAATTAAATCCGTTTGGTTTTTTTCAAAAATATTTTATCATCTGTATTTTAATATTTAAAAGTATATTGAATACCAATCTCAACTAAATTCATTTAGAATTTCTGATTTAGCTGTTAAAAATTTTCATTTAAAGTTAGCTAAAAGCCAAAAAACCGATGAAATAAATCATCGGTTTTCTATTTGATGTGGATTAGATTAGCTAATTAGAAATTGTTTCACTTAATCTTCTTTCTTCTTGCGAGCTACAAGACCAAATCCGCTCAATACTCCGAGAAGTCCAAGTGCTGCAAGGCTAGCATTGTCTTCTGTACCAGTGTTTGGCAATTCACGCTTACCTTCAGCTTCTTTCACTGCTGTTGGTTGTACTGGTTGTGCTGGAGTAGCCGGTACTTGAGGTTTAGCTGGCTGTTCAGGCATTGCTGGAGTAGCTGGCTCAACTGGTCTTGGAGTTGGCATCTCAACTTTCTTGAAGATATGTCTGATACTTCCATTTGAATCTGTCACGGTCTTGACGTATTCGTAACCTGGAATTGTTCCTGGCTCTTTAGAACCTGGTTCAGATGGTTTCACTGGATTACCATTTTCATCTGTCCAAATTGTAATATTTTGATTACCTGGATTTGGTTGAGGAACAGGTGAAGGTGTTGGAGCTGGTGGCGTTACTTTTTCGTAGACATGTTCAACATCTCCGTTTGGAAGTGGTTTAGTTTCCACAAAGCGGTAGCCTGGAATATCTTTCTTAGGTTGTTCGCCTTCTTCTGTTGGAGTATTTGGAATTGGATTTCCATCTTTATCCTTGAAGAATGTTTTCACTTTTTCGTAGATATGCTCAGTATCTCCATTTGGAAGTGGTTTAGTTTCTACGAAGCGGTAGCCTGGGATATCTTTCTTAGGTTGTTTTCCTTTTTCAGTTGGAACTTTTGGAATTGGATTTCCATCTTTATCCTTGAAGAATGTTTTCACTTGTTCATAGATATGACGAGTATTTCCATGCTCATCAGTGATTGTTTCTTTATATCTATATCCTGGAATATCTACCTTAGGCTTTTCTCCATCTTTACTTGGGAATCCTGGAATTTCTTTACCATTTTCATCTACATAGTCTGTACCTGGACGAACTGTTGGAGTGTATTTAGCAGCAATTGTTTTTCCTGCTTTATCTTTTCTTACAACAGTTACACCTTCTCCAGTTCCTACGTAATCTTCTTCTGGAGTAAATGTTACTTTACCATCTTTATCGATAGTATAAGTTCCTTCGCCTTCTACAGTTCTTGTAGTTGTTCCATCATCAAATGTTGGTGGTACATCTAAATCTACGTCTCCTGTGAACTCTGGAGTTTCAGATTGAGGAGTATTCTTAGGTCCTTCTGTAGTTTTGTCTACAGTCGCTGTTACTGGTGTTACTGTTGGAGTGTATTTAGCCGTTACTTCAGTTCCGTTCTTATCTACACGTTGTACAGTTACTCCTGTAGCTGTTCCTAGGAATTCTGGTTCTGGTGTGAATGTTACTTTACCATCTTTATCGATTGTGTATGTTCCTTCTCCTTCAACTGTTACTGAATCAACTGGATCTCCTGTCTTAGGATCAACTAGTTTAGCTGGAACAGCCTTATCAATTTCAACAGTTTCTTCTTTACCATTGATTTTGACTGAACCACCTTGGAACTCTGGTGTTCCTGTTTGTGGTTGACCTTTAGGTCCTACTGATGTCTTATCTTCTCCAGTTGGCGTTACTGGCACTACTTTTGGAGTATACTTCGCTGTTACTGGCGTTCCATTCTTATCAACACGTTGAACTTCTACACCTTCTCCTTTTCCAGTAAATTGTGGTTCTGGTTGGAATTTCACTTTACCATCTTCGATTGTGTATGTTCCTTCTCCAGGAATTACTACTGGTTCATCAGTTGGTTCTCCTGTCTCTGGATCAATTAGTTTAGGTGCTTTTGTTTCATCAATTTCAACAGTTTTTGGTACACCATTAACCGTTACTGTTCCACCTTTGAATTCTGGTAATCCTGTTTGTGGTTTACCTTGAATATTTTTAGATTTAGCTGGTGTTGCTGTTGGAGTTACACCTTTAACTTTAGGTGTGTAGTTTGCTTCTACAGGTGTTCCGTTCGCATCTTTCACTTGAACAGTTACCCCTGTTGCTTGACCTGAAAATTGTGGTTCTGGTTGGAATGTTACTTCTCCAGTCTTAGGATCGATCGTGTATGTTCCTTCACCAGGAGTCACTACTTTGTTTTTATCAGTTGGCTTCCCTGTTTCTGGATCGATTAATTTCGCTGGTTGATCATCAGTAATTGTAATTGCAACATCAGGATTTCCTGGTGTGAATTTTGGTGTTCCATTTTGTTCAGCACCTTGAATATCTTCTGATGTAACGTCTTCTCCTGTTGGTTTAACTGGAGTTACCGTTGGAGTGTATTTAGCTTTTACAGCGGTTCCGTTTGTATCTTCGCGTTGAACTTCTACACCTGTAGCTGTTCCTGTAAATTGTGGTTGTGGTTGGAATTTCACTTTACCATCTTCGATTGTGTATGTTCCTTCACCTTCAACTGTTACAGAATCAACTGGATTACCTGTCTTAGGATCGATTAGTTTTGGAGCTTTTGTTTCATCAATTGGAACAACTTTCTCTTCACCATTAACCGTTACTTTTCCACCTTTGAATTCTGGTAATCCTGTTTGTGCTTTACCTTGAATATCTGTTGTTTTAGCTGGTGTTGCTGTTGGTTTAACCGGTGTGATATTCGGTGTATACGTAGTTTGTACTGGAGTTCCATTCATATCTGCTGCTTGAATAGTTACCGGTGGAACTGGTCCTACATATGTTTTGTCTTCTGGTGTGTATACTGCAACTGGATCTTTACCAGGTTCTTTTACAAGAGTATACTTACCGATTACTTTACTTGGATCTTTTGGATCTTTTACAACTACTTCATCAGTTGGTTTTCCATTTTCACCTACTAATGTAACTGAACCTGGATTAATCGGAACTGGATCTGATTTAATTTTGTTTCCAACCGGATCTTCTAAATCTGCAGTTCCACCTTTGAATGTAATAGGTTGTTTTTGAGTTGCACCTTGTACATCAGTTGATTCAGCTGGCTTAGCCGTTGGTTTAACTCCTACGATTACTGGAGTATAATCAGCTGTTGCCGGTGTGTTGTTTTTATCAACACGTTGAACTGTTACTGGTTGTACTGGCCCTACATAACTTTTATCTATTGGTGTAAATTTCACTACTCCTGTAGTCGGATCTAAAGTATACTTACCGATTACATTTCCTTTTGGATCTTTCGCTGGAAGTTCATTTGAAGGAACAGGTTGCTTCGTTTCTGGATCAAGTAGTGTTGCTGGTTTATCGTAATCGATTGGCACTGCTTCATTTCCTGGTTTGAAGTAAGGTTTACCATTTTGCTCTTGACCTTGCACGCCTGTAGTAATGTTATCGAATCCTTCTGGTACTACTGGTTTAACAATTGGTGTGTATTTCGCAGTAGCTGGTGTTCCGTTTGTATCAACACGTTTTACAGTTACACCTTTAGCTACACCTGTAAACTGTTCTTCAGGTTGGAAATGAACAGTTCCGTCAGGATCTACTGTATATGTTCCTTCTCCTGATACTACTTTTTTAGTTGTACCATCTTCAAATGTTGCTGGTACTTTATCATCGATCGGGAATTCATTATCTCCCGGAGTAAAGGTTACTCTACTTTGTTGAGGTTTACCTTGTAAATTTGTAGTAGTTTTATCTTGTCCTTCTGGTACTACTGGAGTAACAGTTGGAGTGTAAGTTGTTTCTACTTTTGTTCCATTTTTATCTGCAGCTGTTACTTTCGCTGGATCTGGTGTTCCAGTAAAGTCTTTATTTGGTTGGAATGTAATTACTCCAGTTTCTGGGTCTAAAGTATAAGTACCCACTTCTTTTCCATCTTTAAGAGCTGGCATTGTTGTGACTTCTGCACCTGTTGGGTCTACAAGTTTCACTGTAGATTTATCGATTGGCGCTGTTTCGTCACCTTCTTTGAACATTGTAGTTGCATCTTGAGTTTGTGGTTTACCTTGTTTTCCACTTGTCTCTTTTGGTTCTGCAGTTGGTTCTATCGCTTCCACTTCTGGAGTGTAGTCTCCACTAGATGTAACTTCAACTTTATTTCCTTCTGAATCTGTTGCTGTTACAGCTACTTTAACCTCTACTCCTTGTGCTTTTCCTTTGAAGCTTGGTTCTGGAGTGAATGTTACTTTACCTGTTGCTGGGTCAATTTTATAAGTTCCTTCACCTTTAACTACAACCTTACCTTCTTCATCAGCACCTTCTAATGAGTACTTAGCTGTTGTCCAGTCTACATTTGTGCCATCTGGAGTGTTAGTTCCTGTATTTAATTCAGAGAAACGATCTTTTCCTGATTTAGATTCTTGAGGTTGTCCTTGTTTTCCTTTAGTTTCATCATTTGATGGTTTAACACCATATACAGTCGGTGTGTAAGTAGTTGAAGATTCTACTACTACTGGATTTCCATCGTCTCCAGTTAATGTGACATTAGCTGAAACTGTTAAAGGTTTAGCATTACCAATAAATCCTGGAGCTGGCGTGAAGTTTACTTTACCTGTGTTTTCATCAATTTGATAAGTACCTTCGTCAGTAGTTACAGAACTTGCTTTTTTACCTGATACTGGATCAACTAGTTTGTAGTCAGATACTTCTGCATCATTTGGTAAACCAGTCTTGAATCCTTTTTCCATTGAATCAGTTTGTTCTTGTCCTTCTGCTCCAGAAGATTTTTCAGGTTTAGAAACTACGATGTAGTAAGTTGTTTCTGCAACTGCATCTTCTGTAACTTCTCCTGAATCTGTTTTTCCTACTGTTGGAGTTGTTACAACACCATTTGAGTCAACAGATCTTACTGTTACTTTGTAACTTCCATACTCACCTAGAGTATATGCTGCGATTTCTGAGTTTGCTAAGTTCTTCTCAGCTGCTGTTTTTAATGCTTCACGAGCTGTTTCTACAGCTTTTTCAGCTGCAAGAGCCTCATCACGAGCTGATTTTACTTTTGCTTCTACATCTGGTAATGCAGCTTTTGCTTTATCCAATTCAGCTTTTAATGATGCTTGTTGTTCTTTTGCTGCTTTTAATTTTTTCTCAGCTAAGTCTTGTGCTGTTGGTGAAATTGTACGTAGATGTAAATCATCTAATGCTTTTTGTGCGTCCTCTACAATTCTATCTTGACGGTCTACTAATTCTTGAATTTTCGCTAATTCATTTGCTGTACCTTGAGCATTTGCTACAGCTTCTGCTGCCGCTTTTGTTTTTTCTGCTGCAGTACGTTGTGCTTGAATAAATGCTTTTTCTTCAGCATCAGCTAAGTTAAATTCTTTTTTAGCTCCACTTGGTGAAGTAACCGTTAATTTAGTTTTAATTGTTTCAGATTGAGCATCATCTGACTCATCGTCAATTTTATCTTCAAATGCTACATTTGCTTTTGGTGATTTCAATAAGTCAACAGAATTTCCTTGTGTATCTGCATAACTTGTTGATGCTCCAGTTGGTTTATCATTTTGAATAGAAGCCACGTCTGTTCCTGTTGCTTCACGGAAAGCTACATATCCTTTAAATCCTGAATCTGTAGAAATCTTCCATCCAGCATTTGATTTTTCAGCAGTAACTGTAGAACCGTCAGAAGCAGTCCATTTATTTGTTGCTGAATCATAAGTTACAGTTACAGTAACTCCTTTTGTATCAGCTGTTTGAGCTTTTGGTAAAGCAGTAACTGTACGAGTTACATCTCCTACTGCTGTTACTTCACCATTTTTACGAATTTCTGCAACTTTTTCTGTTAAAGTAGCTGCTGAAGATGTTGCATTCCATGTACGAGTAAATTCGTATACAATATAGTCAACACTTCCATCTGCTTTTGCATCTGTATAAACTCGACGTTCTGTTAATGTTGTAGTTCCATCTCCATTGTCTTTTAGGACATAGGCATCTTCATTTGCAAGAGCATATTTACCAGTTGCACTATTAAATGTAGCTGTATATTCTTTATTATTTGCATCTTTCACTTTCACAACTTCACGTTGTAAGTCCGCATGAACTTTATCAGTAGTTGCTTTAGCTACAATACTATCTACTCCAACATATTGTGTAGAATCTGAAGTAACTGGAATATTAATTTTAGAATCTGCTGTTGCTGAAGCATCTCCTAATTGATCTCCTTCTTTTACAGCTGTATTAGTAGTTCCTGCAGCTACAGTCCATTTACCGTCTTTTACAACTAATTTTGTAACTGTTCCATCTGGCATTGTAATTTCTGCTTTATTAGCACCGTTAGAAACAGATACTGGAACTTTTGTCGCATACGCTTCAACATTAGATACAGTAATTTTTGGAGCTACTGCAATCGTAATATTTTCATGAGCTTCTTGACCATACATATTCCAATCCTGATTTTTCGCATTGGTTGTATTATTATAGTCTTTGGCGTAAACATTTGCTGTATAAATTCCAGCTTTTGACGCTGTTCCTGTAATATCTCCAGTTTTTGGATCATAATTTAATCCTGGTACAACATCATTTATCGAAGTTTTACTTCCCGTAAAATTACCATTTAAGGCTGTGTGGGCTGTGACAGTTTGTGGTCCGTTCTCGGTATTTACTTTAGATCCATCAACTGCAGTAAAGGTTGCTCCATTCGTGCCTCCAGGAGCCGTTTTTGAACCGGCAACAACTTTTTCTCCATTACTTCTGTATACATAACCAGCTCTTTCATCACGACTCATTCCATCGTTATCAACATATTTAATATTATGGTTCACTTCATCTCCAATTGTGACCATTGTAGATGTACCTTTAATTAATGGAGCTGTTGAGTCTTGCCATCCAATCCATCCAGCTGTTAAATCACGGAAAGTAACTTGTTGAGTAGCTCCATCTTTCTCTACAGTTACAATATAGCGCATGTCATATACACCGTTTTGAAGAGTAGATGCTACGTATCCTTCTACAGTATCTGTTTTTTCATTATATCCTGTACCAGGAATTAAGTTACTTAGTTGGATATCTTTAATTTTATATCCCGCAGCTTCTGCTTCTGGTGATAATGTGAAACGTTTTTTAGCATCAGTGATATATACATAGTGGTTTCCTTGCTCATAAGTATAACCATAGATTTCTGTAGCTAGATACTCATAAGCACCTCCTGCACCCCATATTGTATTCCCATTAGTTTTTCCTGTAGCACGAAGTTTCCCTTTCCATAGAGCAGCTTCACGACCAAGTTTCTGAGCTTCTGTTTTTGATAAAGGAATATCAGTACGACCACTTATCCCTGCTTGTCCACTATTAGCCGCAGGCACTTCTGTATTCTCTGATTGATAACCATGAACATAAATTTTGTAATTGTTGTTACCATCTAATACTTTATAAGATTTACCTGTTGCTGTAGCAAATTCACCATTTTCTTTTCTTAACTCTGTAGAGGCTGCTGTATACCCTTCATTAGCTGAAAGAGCTACTGCAAACTTACCATCACGACCGATTCCTGCATTTTTCAACTCATTGTAGACTGCAAGGATTGATTCATTAAGACGTTCCAATTGTGCATCTACCTGCTCTTTTGTGACACTTTTATCAGCTAGAAGAGCCTTAGTCTCAGTAAGAACTACTTGGTTTTTAGCGACTGCTGCTGTAACCGCTACCTTATTTTCTTCTTTCACGTCAGCCTTAGCAAGTTCAACCTCAGCCAATTTATTAGTTACTTCAGCTTCTGATGACACTTGAGTCAGAGTTGTTGTAGCTACTGAGAGAGCTTTTTCAGCTGGAGTTGCAGTTTTTTCTTCTTCTGCCTTAGCTGCTTCTTTATCATCTGCTTGTTTTTTATCAAAACCAGCAGTATTTGACTCAGTTACAACTGTGCTCAAAGCTGATACAGTTTCGGCTTGGGCATCTACATCAGCTTGGTTAGATTCAGCCTTAGCAAGAGCTGCTTTAGCTGTTACCAATACTTCCTTAGCTGAATTTACTACAGTAGCATCCGCATATTTTGCAGTTGCAAGTTTAGATTCTAAAGTCGCGATACTTGCTTCCAGTATTGCCTTGTTTACTTTTTTAGCTTCTTCTACTTTAACTTCAGGTTTTGCTTCTGTAGTATGCTGATCTGATTTTTCAGCTGGAGTTGCTGCTACTGCAGTTTTTGCACCTTGTACTTCCGTCGCAGATACTGCGCCGTTACCAAGGAACATCAATCCAGCTGCAATAGCTACTGATGCTGCACCGAAACTATACTTACGAATACCGTAACGAATGTACTTTTCCGTTCGAAAATCTTTCTGCTTGTCCTTCATTTTTGACATATATCCTCCATAAAATAGTCAGTTTATTAGCGATATTAATAGCCAAGATGATACATAAAAAGACCCCTTTATATTTTCTAAAATACTTAGAGGACCATCTTTTAGTAGTACCAGCAAACACCATCAATATTCAAAGCCATTTTATCATTTTTAAGTTTTTTTAGCAATAAATATGATAACAAATAAATAATTGTTTAAATTATTACTTATTTATTACTTATATAGTGACTTTATCTTTATAAAACAAATATTTTTATTGATATTTTATCTTATTTCATACAAATAAAGTCCTTATCCTGATATTGTATAAAATGAAATCTTATTTCTATATTTTATGTGTTATTATGTTGTTTCGTCCGGTAATAATATTTGAATTTGCATTACATAAGTATTTATAGCTATATTATATCTATTATGGATAAAATATAAACTTTATCTTACTTTATACATAATATGGGATTTTAGAATTTAATATATAGACAAAAATAAAAATTCCTCTCTTAAAACTTAAAAGAGGAATTTTTATCATCCACAATTAACATGCATAATTATAATACTATATTTTCAAATATTTTGCAAGCACTTTTTATTTTGAATCTTCAAATCTCTTATAAATCTTTCGCTTTTTATTTTATTTTTTTAAATCCCATTAAATAATATTTCTATTTGATGAGTTTTTAAACAAACATCCGAGTTTAATGTACGGTTTTTTCGATTTTATCTTTAAATTTATATTTTATGTTTTCATTATTTTTATAACTTAAATATTATATTTACGGCCTTTTTATAAGCCTGTGTTAACATTTTTAAGAATCTATACACTTATCTATACATCTACCATTAATACCTCTAAAAAAATCGTTCGGATTTTATCCCATAACCTCAACAATTTCAATAATAGAATACAAAACTTTCTCTGATTTTTTTCAATTATTTTTTCTCCTAAATCATAAAAGAAAAAACGAATGAAGCCACATCGATTCTTTAGAATCAATAACTAAAGACAAAAAAACGAGCACTTTCGCACTCGTTCTCTGTTATAAACTACTGATTAAAGTGAGTTTACGTCAACTTTGATACCAACACCTTGAGTAGTTGTGATAGTCAAGTTTGTTACGTAAGTTCCTTTAGCTGTAGCTGGTTTTGCTTTTTGGATTGTTTCGTTGAAAGCTTTAAAGTTTTCAACCAATTTTTCAGCTTCAAATGATACTTTACCGATGATTGCTTGAACGTTACCTGCACGGTCAGCACGGTAAGTGATTTTACCACCTTTAGACTCTTCAACTGCTTTAGCAACATCCATTGTTACAGTACCAGTTTTAGGGTTTGGCATCAAGTTACGTGGTCCAAGGACACGTCCAAGACGTCCAACAAGAGCCATCATGTCAGGTGTAGCAATAACTACGTCGAAGTCCAACCAACCGTCGTTGATTTTAGCAACAAGGTCATCTTCACCAACAAAGTCTGCACCAGCAGCTTTTGCTTCTTCAGCTTTTGCACCACGTGCGAAAACAAGAACGCGTGAAGTTTTACCAGTACCGTTTGGCAATACCATTGCTCCACGGATTTGTTGATCAGCTTTTTTAACGTCGATGTTCAAGTTGTAAGCAACTTCTACAGTTGCGTCAAATTTTGCAAAGTTAGTTTCTTTTGCAAGTGCTACAGCTTCTTCTACGCTGTATGCTTTTGTGCTGTCGATTTTCTCAAGAGCAGCACGAAGTTGTTTGCTTTTTTTAGCCATTTTCTATTCTCCTTGTAAGTGGTTCAATCGATTTTCATCTCCCACGTCACTTCTCGAAATGATGAAGTCTTGCGGGTTTTCAGTCTATTATTTTTCTTTTCCTACTTCGTTAAGCTCCCTTGCTGTACCCAAGTACAAGCTTCAGTCACTTGCCTAGTATGAAAAGCAACTAATAGACTGCTGTGAGATTTTCTACTGTATTATTGATTAGTCAACAACAGTGAATCCCATAGAACGAGCAGTACCTTCGATCATACGCATTGCAGACTCTACGTTTGCTGCGTTCAAATCTGGCATCTTAGTTTCTGCAATTTCTTGTACTTGTGCACGAGTAACTGTAGCAACTTTAGTTTTGTTCGGTGTACCTGATCCTTTTTCAACACCTGCAGCTTTTTTCAAAAGAACAGCAGCTGGTGGTGTTTTCGTAACGAAAGTAAATGATTTATCTTCGTAAACTGAGATAACAACTGGAATAATCATACCAGCTTGGTCAGCTGTACGAGCGTTGAACTCTTTTGTGAATCCCATGATGTTGATACCAGCTTGACCAAGAGCAGGTCCAACCGGTGGAGCTGGTGTAGCTTTACCAGCAGGGATTTGCAATTTTACAAGTTTTTCGACTTTTTTAGCCATTTTTAAATCCTCCTTTGTGGTTTTGGCGGTAATTAAAGATTTTTACCTCCCACAAGTATGCTTTACACATACTCATCTATTATACACTATTTATCTAGAATTGCAAGAGAAAAGTTTATTTTTAATCGACATAATCTCCGCCTTCAAAGCCGTAGTATTCTTCCAAACTGAGACCACTCTCAGCAATTTCTTTTGCTTCTTTTCCGACATAACGAAGGTGCCATTCTTCAGCCATATAGCCTGTTTCTTTTTCTTTACCTTTGAGATAACGGACAACAAAGCCATAATCAGCTGCATGGTCCAAGAGCCATTGGGCTGCTTTTTCTTCTGTTACTAAATCACCATCAGTCCCAATAACATCAAAGGCCAAGCCAGTTTGGTGTTCACTATAGCCAGGTCGGGCAGAGTAACGGTCAGCAGCTGCCTTTCCGTCTTGATTAACATAATCTTGATAGAGCTTGGTCTGAGTTTCATAACTTCTAAAGCCACTGTAATGGTCACTAATTGGGAAACCTGCCTCTTGCATCGCTTTGATGAGTTTGACCAACTCAGCCTTGGCTGTTGGATTTTCCCCTGGATTGTAGTCTTTTGACAATGGGTAGTGTTTATTGGCTACGATGATTTCATCGTATTTCCCTTGGATGCTGTAGTAGTCTCCTTTGTTAACCACTTCTGCTTTTTTCTGGGCAGCTCCTTGAGCCTTACTTCCTACTGTTCCATCAGCTTTAGCTGTTTGCTCTGTCTTAACTGAGCCATCTTCATTTTTTGCTTTTTCTTGTGAACAAGCTGCTAGACTCAAGGCTAGCAAAGCTGTCAAGATAAGGTATCTTTTTTTCATTTCTACTCCTTTATTTCTAATAGTTTATCTACTTCTAACGATAATCGTTTGACTAATCTTTTAATCTCATCCGGTTTTGCTTGGCAGGTTTCTGAGGTCATTTCTTCAAAGGGAACCCACCAAACTGGCCCACGCCCCTTGAGACCGTGACCATTCATATCACCTGTTCGTCTAGGAAACAGATGCCAATGAAGATGGGCATCACCATTGCCTAGAAGTTCGATATTCATTTTCTCGGCAGCAAAGGCCTTAGCAACTGCTTCTTGGACTAAACTCATTTCCTCTAGAAAACGGATTCTAGTTTCCTTCTCTAAATGATGCAATTCGGTAACATGTTCCTTGGCTAGAAAGAGACTATAGCCTGCAAAATACTGGTGGTCTCCAATCACAAGATAGCCTGTTTCCAACTCTCTTACAAAGTAAGGATTTTTCCCAGCTTTGATGAGGTCAATTCTCTGGCAAATCAGGCACATATTAGTCTACCAATGCGCTCTTAAGGTAAGCATCAACCATACGTTCCGTTGCGACCACCGAGTCAATATGGGTACGCTCATAAGAATGACTAGATTCGATACCAGCACCGAGAAGGGCGTGTTTGACTTCTGCACCTGCAGACATAGCCGCTGAAGCATCCGATCCATAAAATGGATAGATATCCAACTTAAATGGAATATCTTGCTCTTTCGCCAATCCAACCAAGTGTTGACGGAAGTCATAGTGATAAGGACCTGAAGCATCCTTGACGCAGATAGACACTGTATATTCATCTGTCTGCTGGTCATCGCCCATAGCTCCCATATCCACAGCTAGATATTCTACTACCTGAGCAGGAATATTAGAGTTAGCACCGTGACCTACTTCTTCAAAGACTGAAAAAGCAAAATGGGTTGTTACGGGTAATTCAATCTTTTCTTCTTTATAAACACGAAGCAGGTTAAGCAAAATCGCTGCGCTGACCTTATCATCCAAATGACGAGACTTGATAAAACCTGTCTCAGTTACGACAGTTCGTGGGTCAAAGCTGATAAAATCACCGACCTCAATCCCAAGAGCACGAGTTTCTTTCTCATTGGTCACTTTTGCATCCAAACGCACTTCCATATTGTCCTGAGTACGTTCTGCAGTTCCTGCATCCTTGTAGACATGGCAAGAAGTCTGGTGGATAAGGATGGTTCCTGATAGCTTTTGACCTGTGTTAGCCACATGAACAGTACAGTTTTCACCTTCAATCATGTTCCAAGGAAAGCCACCAATACGATCCAATTTGAGACGGCCGTCTGGTTTAACAGCACGGACAATAGCACCCAGCGTATCCACATGGGCAGTCACATAGCGATGCTCTTCATCATTTTGCCCTTTGATAGTTACATTGACACCGCCCTTGGCTGTGCGAACCGGTTGGTAACAGAAACCTTCTAGAGTCTTGACTAAATAGTCTGAAATCTCACGAGTGAAACCCGTTGGTGACGCAATGGCTGTCAGTTCTTTGATATATTCTACTGTTTGATTCATTTCTTCACCTCTTTTGCTACCTATTATAACACATTTATCATCGGATAAAAAAATAAAATCACTTCTGTAGACTTGGCTACAAAAGTGATTTTAGTGATTATTCCATTTCAAAAACATCACTTTCTTGCTTGTTTGGTAAAACCAATGAGAGCAGGATTCCGACAACGGCTGGTACCAACCATGGAAGTGATGCCTTGGCAAATGGAAGAGCGTTGATAAGATTTGCAAGAAACTCAACTTTAAATGAGCTTCCTAGTACGCTTGCAATGGCAATGGCTGTAACAACAGCAATTGTCAACTGCATACCTGGTTTTGAAAGAGCCACAAATTTGTTCACGATGACAATCATAACAATGGCAATTGTGATTGGGTACAAGATAACCAGTACAGGGATTGAGTACTTGATAATTGCATCAAGACCCAAATTGGCAATCGCAAATCCAATCAAGGTAAAGGCTGTCGCATAAACCTTGTAGCTGATTTGTGGGAAGCGTTCATTAAAGAACTCAGCTGTTGACACAATCAGACCAACTGTTGTTGTAAAACAGGTTACGGTCACCATAGCTGCAAGGAAGAGTTGAGCTGTTGAGCCAAAGATTTCTTGAGTGGCTTGTGACAAGATGTAAACACCTGGTGTTCCACCCTTCATCGCTTCAGCAGGTACTGGGAAATGATTTCCAAGGAAACCTAAACCGATGTAAAGAGCGCTGAAGGCAAGGGCAACAACGATACCAACAACCCAAATAGTCGAAATGTATTCTTTCTTACTTGAAAATCCAAGTTGTTTCAAGGTTTGAACTGCGATTACACTAAAGGCAACTGAAGCAAGGGCGTCCAAGGTATTGTAACCTTCTAGGAAACCTGTACCAAAGGCAGAAGCTTGATAAGCATCTGAAGCAACTTGAGGACTTGTTCCACCGTATTTGAAAGCTCCTAGAACAACCAAGATAACAATCAAAATCGCAAAGACTGGCGTTAAGATACGGCCAATGCGATCCAAGATTTTTGATGGATTAAGCGAAATCAAATAGGCTGCCGCAAAGTAAAGAACCGTAAAGACAATCAAACCAAGTCCTTTATTTGCATCCGACAAAAGTGGTTTAATCCCTACTTCGTAAGCTGTTGTAGCTGTACGTGGGATAGCAAAGAATGGACCGATTGACAAGTAAAGAACTGAGAGGTAAAGAGTCGCAAACCAAGGTGCTATCTTTGTTGAAATCTCGTGAATATATCCTTTCGGATTTAGCGTTCCAATAATAAGGGTCAAGACGGCGATACCAACGCCTGAAAAGACAAAACCTGCGATGGCAGGAAGAAAATGTTCCCCAGATAGAGCACCTAGAGAAGGCGGAAAAATCAAGTTCCCCGCACCAAAAAATATTCCAAACAGGAGCAAACCTGTTAAGGCACCTTTTTTAGCCATGAAAATCTCCTTCATATTTATAAAATACTGACCTAGTATATCATGAATGGGAGTATGAAAAAAGCTTCACGAAGTAAATATTGAATGTTTTCAAGATTCTTAAAAATGAGAATTGTCTAAAAATAATATTCTCCTACCGAGATTACACCAAGTAGGAGAAAATTGTAATGTTTAAAGTTCTTCAAAGGCCATCATGCCACCTTGGACATTGATAACCTCATAACCTTGTTCTGATAAGAATTGGCAAGCACGCGCCGATCTCATTCCAGATTTACAAATGACATAATGCAACTGGTTCTTGTCCAACTGATCATAGATATCGGCCAATTGACTCAGAGGAAGATTCTGAGCACCTTCTAAATGAAGAGCTTCAAACTCATCCACTTCTCTCACGTCCACTAAAGAAAGTTGCTCATTTTGGTAAAGCTGGTAAAATGCGTCAAAGGTTATTTCTTTCATTCTTTTTCTCCTAATACTCTTCGAAAATCTCTTCAAACCACGTCAGCGTCGCCTTACCGTACTCAAGTACAGCCTGCGGCTAGCTTCCTAGTTTGCTCTTTGATTTTCATTGACTATAAAATAGTTTTAATTCTTTTTTTCAAATCTGGCACCACTTCTGACTCAAACCAAGGATTTTTAGCCATCCAGATTTGATTTCGTGGCGAGGGGTGAACTAAAGGAAAATAGTCTGGCAAATAATCCTGATAGCGTCGAACTCTATCTGTCACCTTGCCACTGATTTTCTCCTTTAAATAGTAGGCCTGGGCATATTGACCAATCAAAAGGGTCAATTGAATATCTGGTAATTCTTGCAAGAGCTGCGGATGCCATTTTTCAGCAAAGCCAGTTCTCGGTGGTAAATCACCTGACTTGCCATGCCCTGGAAAGTAGAAATCCATAGGCAGAACAGCAAAATATCCTGAATTGTAAAAGGTATCTTCATCCACACCTAGCCAGTCGCGCAAGCGGTCACCACTCTTATCTTTCCAGTAAAGGCCTGCTTCTTGGGTTTTAAGACCAGGCGCTTGACCGATGATATTGATGCGAGCAGTCTTTGGCGCTGCAAAGAGAGGCTCGATGCCACGCTTTGTATAGGTAGCATTCTGCGGATCCGCCATAATGGCTTGCTTGATTCTTTCGATTTGAGACATCTACTTTCCCTCCAAAAAGAAGTCTAAGCATACAATCTCAGACTTCTATCGTTTTATTTGATCAATTCATAAATAGCTTCGGCATAGATTGCTGCAGCTCGGAAGAGATCGTCCAAGGCGATAAATTCATTGGCTTGGTGCATGGTGTCAATTGAGTCTGGGAACATGGCACCGTAGGCAACTCCGCGTTCGAGCAAACGACCAAAGGTTCCACCACCGATAACTTGCTCGTGACCTTTAAGGCCAGTTTGTTTTTCATAGACATTCAACAAGGTTTGCACAAGTGGATCTTCCATTGGCACATAGTGAGGGGTATGCCCGTGCTCAGAAAGGCTAACAGAAGCAACTGACAAGTTTTCAAGGATTGACTTGATTTGCTCTGGGCTTGTTCCTTTTGGATAGCGGATATTAAGGGCAATGGTATTATCAGCACTTGCTTCATCGAAGCGGAAGACACCCGCATTCATAGAAAGGGCACCCATCTTTTCATCCACATGGGCAATCTTGAGATTTTCACCCTCATGGTCGTTCAAGAGAATTTTACCAGCGATGTCAAGGTAGTCTTTAGCTGGTCCTGCAAAGTCAAACTGACTGAGGAAGAGAGCTAGGTAAGTTGCACCATTGACACCTGAAGCAGGCATAGCACCGTGGGCTGATTTACCAATGATTGTCACCTTGTATTGACCAGCTTCTTCTTGAATTTCTCCTCTGAGTTTATGTTCTGCAACAAAGGCATCTAGTTTAGCTTGCAAGTCAGTCAAATCACCTGAAACAACCGCTGTTGCTGATTCTGGTACCATGTTTTCACGCAAACCACCTGTAAAACTGTGAAGACGAACAGCACCTTCATTTTCACCTGCAAAGTGGAGGTATTCCGTGATGTTTCCTTTTTCACCATTGATGATAGGGAACTCAGCATCTGGAGAGAAACCGAAGTCTGGTTTTGCAAGTCCTACGTGCTCGAAGTAGTAGTCCATGTCTGCCCAGCCTGATTCTTCGTCTGTTCCGACGATGAAACGAACTTTTTTAGAAGTTGGAAGCCCCAATTCTTTGATGATTTTCAAACCATAGTAACAAGCTGTTGTAGGCCCCTTGTCGTCCGAAGCACCACGCGCATAAAGACGACCATCTTTGATAGTTGGTGTGTAAGGATCTGTGTCCCAACCGCTACCAGCAGGCACTACATCCATGTGGGCAAAGATTCCGAGAACTTCTTCTCCATCACCAAACTCAAAATGTCCTGCGTAATTGTCAACATTCTTAGTTGGATAGCCATCACGGTCTGCGATTTCAAGGAATTTTTCCAAGGCTTTTACCGGCCCAGGTCCAAATGGATGCTCAGCATCAACCTTGCTATCATCACGTTCTGAGTTGATTTCCAAAAGGCTAAACAAGTCAGCCAAGAGGTCTTCTTTGCGTTTTTCTACTTCTGCTGTAAAATCAATTGCTGTCATTTTTTTCTTCTTTCTATCTTTTCTCGATGATTTCATCTACTGGCAAACGGTAGCTTGGTTCTAATTTTTCGTCTGTGTAACCCACTGTAATCAAAAGTTCTGGACGGAAACGGTCTTCAATTTCCAAAACCTCATTGACTTTTGATTTGTCAAATCCAAGGATCAAATTTGATCCGATTCCTTGGTCTGTAAGAGCGAGAACCAAGTTCATGGCAACCAGACCTGCATTGAGGGCTAGGTAGTCGCTGACTTGTTGTTCACTGTAACGCGCAAACTCAGCAGGCAAATTCTTCATGAAATATTGAAGTTGTTCTTCAGAAAAGTTATTAGCACCACCAACTCGGGCAATCTTACGAGCACGTTTGGCAAGGTCTGTATCCGTAAACAGGGCAATGGTTACAGGCGCTGATGATACCTGCTCAAAGTTAGAACCGTAAGCCAACTTTGCCAATTCAGCATTTTTCTCACGAACCACCACAAATTTCCATGGCTGGCTATTGTGGGCGCTTGGAGCCAAGGTTGCGATTTCGATAGCCGTACGAACATCTTTAGGATCAACTGGCTTATCAGTGAAATGCTTGGTCGCATGACGTTTTTTATTTAATTCAAGAAATTTCATAATCGATTTCCTTTTCTAATTCTACTGTTTCCATTCTACCATAATTTGAAAGAGCTTGCAGAGATTTTTCATAGAAAGAAATTGGAACAAGGATAAGCAACCGAATGAAGAAAACCATTTAAAACAGGAATCCCCTCATCCAGTTCCAATTAATTTTCAGTTACTTAAAGAAACTAGTCTATCTTATATTCTGACTTTATAGCCTCCAAGAAATTCTTCACATCTTCTACATACCCATGCTTTTCTATTAAGCTTGCTAATAGTTCCAGATTGTGCCCCTGATAGTTGTCTTCTCGTCGTAGCTCTTCATACATTTCGATAAAAGGAAGCCCCTTGAATTTGGCCAACTCCAACTCCGCTTCATAGTCATAAGCAACTTTACGAAATAGGATATTTACCAATTCCCCATCTTCAACTTCTATCACGGCATACTGGGCACGGTGATTTTTTAACGCCTCCCAATTAAAATAGGGCATGCCAATCGACCCTGGATTGATGATTTGTTGCCCTTGACTGCCGTAACGAAGCAACTGCTTGTGGACATGACCATAGACTGCCACGTCCGTTTCCTCATCTAGCAGTTGGTCAAATTTTTCTGTATCATTCCCAACCAACAAGTCACCCCCATAATTTTTGTCAGGTAAATTATGAGAGATAGAAAAGCGCAACCCATCAACCTCTTTCTTTTCCAGCAAAGGCAAGCTTCGTAGCCAGACAATCGTTGCAGGATCCATTTGCTCCATCAAAAACTGGGTCATGCGCATTGACTGGATTTCTTTCGGATGTTCCAAACCATATTCGCCATCCAAGGCCTCAAGGACACGATCATCCCAATTGCCTCGAACACTGGTTGTGATAGAAAGGTCCTTTAGCAGGGCGACTAAGTCATTTGCGCCTGGACCAGGAAGAAAAATATCTCCCAGAAGCCAGTATTCACTGACTCCTTGATTTTTAGCATCTGCAATCACTGCTTCTAGGGCCGTCGCATTGCCATGAATATCTGATAAAATTGCGATTTTATGTTTCATTGTGATTTCCTTCCGTTTGATAATCTACTTGTTCTTCCGCCACTTGAGGCAAGACTTCTGCCTCCTGCGGGTTCAACTTTCTCTGCACAGCCTCTGCAACCGCTCTAGGTACTCCAACTTCGACAATCTCATCCACACTGGCTTCCTTGATTTTGGTCAAAGACTTGAAATGCTTCATGAGATTCTGCTTGCGTTTAGGTCCCAGACCGTCAATTCCATCCAGTTGTGATGAAAAAGAATTTTTGGAGCGCAGTTGACGGTGGAACGTAATAGCAAAGCGGTGGACCTCATCTTGGATACGTTGGAGCAGGAAAAATTCCTGAGAATTGCGAGATAACTCCACCACCTCAAGCGGATCTCCAAAGAGCAATTCATGGGTTTGGTGCTTGTCATTCTTTTGCAGACCTGCAATGGGGATATCCAAGCCCAGTTCTTCTTGGATGACCTGCTTGGCGATATTGACTTGACCTTGTCCCCCATCGATGACAATCAAATCTGGAGGAGTCAAACCGTCACGCTGTACTCGACCATAGCGCCTGCGAATAACCTCACGCATACTGGCATAGTCGTCTGGCCCGACGACAGTCTTGATTTTATACTTACGGTAATCCTTCTTACTAGGTTTTCCGTTGACAAAGACCACCATGGCTGAAACAGGACTAGTTCCCATGATGTTGGAGTTATCGAAGGACTCGATGCGAACTGGGGTGGGAATTTGGAGCAAGCGTCCTAGATTTTCAATAGCCCCCTGGGTCTTTTCAACAGATTTCTCCAGCAGGTTGAATTTCTGCTCTAGGCTGACTCGAGCATTCTTTATAGCCAAATTGACCAGCTGCTTTTTCTCTCCACGCTGGGGTTTGACAATCTTGGTATCCACCAAGGCCTTGACAGCTTCTTCGTCAATATCCTGCGGAATCAGTACCTCATTGGGAACTAGGTGAGATTTTTCTTGATAAAATTGTCCCACATAGGTTAGAAAGTCCTCATCCGGATCATTGTAATAGGGAAAGAGATTGACATCGCGCTCAATAAGCTTACCCTGACGGACAAAGAAAACCTGAACACACATCCAGCCCTTGTCCACATAGTAGCCAAAGACATCCCGATTTTGGAGATCCTTAGCCATGACCCGTTGCTTGGTTCGAAGCGTTCCAATGGCTTGAATTAGATCACGGTATTCCGCTGCACGTTCAAATTCCATAGTCTGAGCTGCCGCTGCCATCTTGCCCTTGAGGTCATCGATAATTTGATCATCCTGCCCTTTTAGGAAATCAGAAACCTCCTGAGCCATAGACTTGAAATAGGCCTCATCCTTCTTACAGATGGTGTGAGCCATACATTGACCGATATGGTAGTAAAAACAGACCTTAGACGGCGGATTGGTGCACTTACGAAAAGGGAAAATCCGATCCAGTAGTCGCTTGATTTCATTGGCTGCCCCCACATCTGGATAAGGTCCAAAGTAGAGACCTCCGTCCTTTTTGACCTGACGGGTGATAATCAAGCGAGGATAGCGCTCATTGGTGATTTTGATGAAGGGATAGGACTTATCATCCTTGAGCATAATATTGTACTTGGGCTTATTTTCCTTGATCAGGTTGATTTCTAGGAGAAGTGCCTCAATATTAGACTCCGTAACAATAAATTCAAAATCCACAATTTCAGATACCAGAGCCTCTGTCTTGGTATCATGACTCCCACGGAAATAAGACCTCACGCGGTTGCGCAGATTTTTAGCCTTTCCTACATAGATAATGGTGCCGTTTTTATCCTTGTGAATATAGCAACCAGGGCTGGTCGGTAAGAGCTCTAGTTTTGATTTAATCAAGTTATTCATAGTTCCATTATAGCAAAAAAGTAGGGAAAGATAGTCCCCTACTCATTGGTCTCATATAATTTTCGAAGTCTTTCAACATCCTCTTCCTGGATACCATAAAAGGAACCTGCTGGTTGCATGACAGACTTCTCATCTGTATGGTCCAAGCCAATCGCATGACCCAACTCATGTTCTGCCGTGTGGACAATGCGCTCATAGGAATAGCCATAGTTAGGATTGGAAAGATAATAGTGATTCAACCGTACCGTGACAGACAAGAATTGCCCCGTCAAGAGATTGGTCTGACTTTCTGCCTCTCCTGCCACAGGAGTACCTCCGTCATTCATCTCCGTAGCCAAGATATCTGCCTTGCTGGCCTCAGTCACGATTTCAAAATTAAAAGCACCCGTTTGATTCCAATTCTGAATCGCTTCTACATAAGCTTCTTGAAATCCTGAATCCATCTGCGGATCTAGGTAAATACGAGCAGAAGCCTGCGGCCACCTTCCTTCAGAGTGTTGGTGGCTATCTGTCTGGTTCAACTTAGGCAGTTGCCCTGTTTTTTCCCATTGGTCGATACTTTGTTGACCAATTTTTACTGACCGTTCTGCTTGCTTTAGCGCTCCTTGAAAATCTCCGTTAAGATACCAGAGAAGTCCAAAAGCAAAAGCACACAAAAGAAAAGCTATCCAAACCAGGCGCCAAAACAAACGCCACACAAAAGAAAAGAAAGCCCCTATCAAACGAAAAATCCAGCGCATGTCTCTCCACCTTTCTAGCAAATAAAGTCTATTTTACTAAAATAAGCTGAAAGAAAGCTAAAGACCAATTTTCTTATCTTAGCGTCCTAATATTTTTTTGAGTAACTGAATAGCTTTATATTTTAGGGGAGATGGATAATAACGGAAAGTTCCTGCTTTACGTACAATATAACCATTAAAATTTTGTTTAAAACGTAAAACACCATCACTACCATCAAAAATCCCTTGAATCCCTAGAAAGTTGTATTTAGGGATCCCACGTTTTATGCTTTCCAACATAACATATTTCTGAAGCAAAGCTGGTGCATAAAATTTATTAAACTCAGTATAGGAACCACTAAAAAGATAGGTCGTTTCTTGAGGCATATAAATAAATAAACTACCTGCTAAGACAAGATCTTTCTCTCCATATTTTTTAATCAACTCTCGTGCTTCTGCTTTTCGAACTTCAAAGCTTTCATACTGCCTAGCCAACTCTTTGTGTTCTTTTTTCTTTTGTGCAGAATCTGGATATTGTTCTAATAAGAGTAATGAGGTAGCTATTTTTTCAGATAATTCTTTTTGCTTATGTATTAAATTTTGTATATATTCTCCTAAATTTAGAATAGCAATTACAAACTCGGCTTTTTCTCCAAAAGAGTCATAAAAATGCTCATAATATTCTAAACTTTTATCACTATATTCTCGACGTTCAGAGGTTGTTTTTGTTATATCTTTAAAAATTGAAAGTTCTTCACGATTTAATTTTTTCAACTGAATACCAAATGTATCAGCCTTTTTCACCAAAGCTTTCCCCTTTTTACTAAAACTGTTAAGCAAGGTCTTTTCAGTTAGCTCATTCAAATCTTTACAATATAACCAATCCGGTTCTCCACCTGGGTAACCTGTTTTTAAACCATCAAATTGATAACCTAAATCAGTCAAATCTTGAATAATACTTTTTTTCTCAGCATCTATTGGATTACCTTCACCATCAAAAGTTTGATAAGTTTCATAAGGTTTTACAAGCAACTCTAATACACCATTTTGCTTGGCATATTCTTTTAACTCCGCATAAAAAACTGGGAGAGCATCTTGTTGGGTATAAATCGGCCCCGAATTGATCTCCATATGTAGGCCACCCAGCATGGGCAAGCTATAAACCAGAGCTGCAACTTGAATTTCTCCTTCTTGTTTCAATGCAAGATAAACAATTCGAGCCCCTCTTTTTTCTAACAAGTCCCCCATCTGGACAGATTGCATAAAAGAACGAGAAGAGACCTGATCAGAATAAGCTTGAAATTCTTCTTTTGTGAGTGTAATTAATGCCATGTACTTACCTTCTATGATGTTTTGTTCTTAATGCCTTGCGAAAATCAAGAGCGATTCTTAACAGAGAATAAAGAGGATGGGTAGGCATTGTAAATTCACCCAAGTATTCTTCAATCGTTGGATTAAAATTAGCTTTAAAACGATAGAGTCCACCATCTAAAGCATTCTCGACGCCTCCTAAATTTTGCCATAAAATGCCACGTTCAAAGGAATATTGAGCTGTCTCATACCAAGTCAAAATAGGGGCTTTATATCGTCTAAAATCTTCATCCATTCCTGCGTATAGATTGACAGAAGTTTGTCCGAATTCTAAAGTCAAGGTAGCCGCTAAAGGAACTCTTGCTTGACCTGCATCTATATATTCCTGCAAGAAGGTCAATTCCTCTAACAAACGTTCTTTTTCCTTCTTCTGCGCTTCTACTTTTGAAGTTCGAGTCGACTCAGTAAAGGTCTCTTCCAAGACTCTGTTTTTCGCTAACTGTTCTTCTAATTCTTGCGAACGTTTAGAGACATCCAAGGTTGCCAAGGTGATATAGGCCTTGTCCTTAAAATTATCTAATAACTTTTTATAATAGGCTTCATTCCTCAAATGAATCTCTTTCCGCTTCTCGGTTTTTTTCATCAAAAAGGAAAAAGACTCCAATAATTCAGTTCCACCAAATTGAATCTCTACCCCCTTATTCCGTGCTGTTCGAATAGCCTGTTTTGTTGACTTGGAAAGTTTATCTTCTTCAAAATTTTCCTTGTATATTTTCGCCTGAATACGAGGTTGAATGGTGTCTCCCATTTCCTCTGTTTTTCCTGACCACCTTACTCCCATTTGTTGCAAACTATCAATAATAGCCAGATTTTCAGGAAATTCTGTTTTTTCCTGATTAATTAAACTTTGAGACAGGCAAATACTTGGGTCAAAAGTCACAAAAATAGCTCTCTTACTGCGAGCATAAGACTTAATGGACTGAATGACAAAACTCAAGAGTTCTGTATCTCCATAATCCAATATGGGTCCTCTTGGGACGTAAAACATTTTATAGCCTAGCGGAAGAGTTCTAATCAAAATACTAGCTGTCGCCAGTAATTTTTCTTCCCTGTAAACACCAAACTTCTCATGTTGCCAATCAGACTTAACTTCTTCCCAAGCACTACTTTGTAATACATTGCCTAATTCATGGTCTTTGACAAACTGATCATATTCTAATGCGGGAATGCCAATTTGATAACGATACATCTCTTACTCTCTTTCCAACAATAATAGAATTTAACTACTATTCTACTATTTTTGTTTAGAAAGTCTAGTAAAAACATATTTTAGTTTCTATTCCATAGAAGACATGGTTATTGAAAGAGTAACACAAACTAAGCTAGCTTAATCTCTCTTCTAATTTGAAATCGATTGGTAGGGTTGCTAAGAACCGTTCCAATTGTTTTTCCCAGTAGTACCATTCGTGAGTTCCAGCACTATGGCTATAGGTCACATCAAATCCCAGTTTTTTGAGATTTTTCACTGCGAGATTATTGGCTTCGTACAAGAAATCCTGCTCCCCACACCAAGCCCAAAGCTTGGTCTTTTTATCAGATTTTTTAGCCAGACTTTCAAGAGAATAAGGACTAGTTGTCCAGTCTTTAATCTCTCCAAAAACACCTCTCCAATAAGCTGGTGTTCCCAAATCTTGGCTTTCAGGAGAAAAATCTTGAAAGCTAAGGGCACCTGAAAAACTAGCTGCATGAGAAAAACGATTTGTAGCAAGAGCCAGTTTAAAACAGCCGTAACCTCCCATAGATAGACCAGCGATAAAGGTCTTTTCACGCTTGCTGGTCATATTAGGGAAGAAGCGTTTCAAAACCTGTGGCAATTCTTCTGCTAGAGCTGTGTAATAGTCAAAACCATACTGGGTATCGGTGTACCAACCATTGCTGGTATTAGGCATGACAACGATGAGATTGGTTCCTCGAAGCAAGCGTTCTACATTGGTCCGCTTGAGCCAGCTATTATGGTTGCCAGACATCCCGTGCAAGAGGTACAAGACGGGAATATCTTTACAATCTGGTTCTTCCACTCGATTGGCATCGGGGTAAAGAACATTCACTCCCCACTCCATATCCAAAACTTGTGAGTAATACTCAATTTTCATTACTGCCATGATTTTCTCCTTCTATTTTCCGATAAGAAAAAGCCGAAATTCGACTTTCTCTCTGTTTATTTCAACGATTATTTTGCTTCCATGACTACTGGTAAAATAGCTGGACGACGTTTGGTTTGGTCAAAGAGATACTTGGTAAGATTATCACGAACCTTCCCTTTGAGATCTGCCCAGTCAAAGTCATCTCCTTGAAGATAGTCTTCTACCGTCTGGTTAATCAATTCGGAACTTTCACGGAGAATATCGCGACTCTTCTTGAGATAAACAAATCCACGCGTGTGAACACGAGCCTTGGCTACAATTTTCTTCTCACGACGGTTAACGGTAATTGCGACGATGAAAATACCATCCTCTGACAAGACCTTACGGTCACGAAGAACCACATTTCCAACATCCCCAATGGCATTTCCATCAATCAAGACATCCCCTGCTGAAACCGCTCCAGCTGGGACAAAGTCTCCATTCTCATAAGCCATGCTGGTTCCCTTTTTAGGAATGAAAATGCGTTCTGGCAGCATCCCGACGGCCATAGCAGCCTTAGCATGGGCATCCAACTCACGGTATTCTCCTTGAATCGGGAAGAGATACTTGGGTTGCAAGAGATTGATCATCAGCTGCAAATCACGCGCATTTCCATGCCCTGACACACGCAAGCTTTGAGTGATCAGTTTGACAACCCCTCCAGCTTGGTAAATCATGTTTTCCACACGCGCAACGAAGGCTTCTTTAGCAATAGACGGAGCCGTAGCAATATAGACCAGGTCCCCATCCTTGATTTCTACATAACGATGGCGACCAATCGACATCTTACGAAGTCCATTGATAGGTTCACCCATACGACCTGTCTCAAGAATAATCAACTCATGGTCTTCAAAGCGAGACATATCTTTCGGCTTAATCAAGAGAATTTCGTTGGCTAAAGACAACTTCTTGAGACGAATCGCTGTGCGGACGATATTTTCAATATCAAATCCTGTCAAGACAATACGTCGACCTGTTTTATCCGCAGCATCAAAAATCTGCTGGATACGAGAAAGGTTACTGGAAACAGCTGCAACGATGATACGACCTTCCCAGTCAGCAATGGTTTGGGTAATTTCATCCCTAACTTCACTTTCACTAGCCACCTGAATATTGCTGTCCGCATTGGCCGAATCACTGAGGAGAGCCAGGACGCCGTCACGACCGATTTCTGCCAAACGAGCGAAGTCTGTCGCATAGGATTCACTAGCTGTCTGGTCAAATTTGAAGTCACCTGTATAAACGATGCTACCTTCAGCTGTCTTCAAGACAATTCCCAGGCTCTCTGGAACGGAGTAAGTCGTAGGGAAGAAGGAAACCACTGTCCCACCAAAATCAATCTCCGTATTCTCATCAATGACATGGAAATCATTAAATTCCTTAACGGCATCATTTCCTTTGACAAAGAGTTTGGCCAACTCAATGGTCAACTCAGACCCAAATACAGGAACTTTAGCCTCTGTCAAGAGATAAGGCAGAGCACCAATGGCATCCGCATGCCCGTGGGTCAAGAAAACCCCAGCAATACGGTCGCTATTTTCAAAAAGGTAATCCATCTTTGGAATCACCACATCAACCCCTAATTGTTCATTTTCGGGATATTTTAACCCTACATTCAAAACAAAAATGGACTCTCCAATTTCAGCAATGTACATATTTTTCCCATTTTCACGTACACCACCAAGTGTTGTTAAACTAATATTACTCATTTTTCCTCCAAAATCTTAGTTTATCTTGATTATAGGGTTACTTACCCTTTTATTCTAAAAGCACTATTACTTTTAGCCGAATCTTTTCCTACTATTATACCATTTTTTTGATGATTTTCAAAATGAAGGTTTCCAGTTAAAGAACTATAAATAACTCTTCTCAAATGCACAAACAAGTGAGAACTACAAGCTCCTCAAAAGAATGTTTTCTGACTAGCTTCCTGTCACTCTTCAAATCTTTCCGCGACATTGAATAGCACTTCGCAGTCACAGTAGGCTCCATTTGTTTCTAAAAAGTCTCTAACTGTTTCGACATCCACATTGTGCTCTTCTAGAAATGTTTGTGTTAATAAAAAATCGTCTTGACAAGCTTGATATTCAAGCTCTACATCCAAAAAGTCAAACAAGTCAAAAAAGAGCTCCCTTGACAGGGGCAAACTTTCTTCGAATTTTTGTCTTTCTTGCTTTTTATAGTCCGCTCGTAATCTCTTTTTCTTCAGCTTATCCATTTGACACCTCTAGGATTTCCTTTGACCAGTTTATCTGCCAACTGACCAGTTTATCTGCCAACTAGTCCTCTTTCCTCATTATAACACAAAACCGACTCCAATTGGAGCTTATTCATGAATATAAAAAGAGTCAGCAAACCAACTCTTTCTATCTCTATTCACTTTTTTGGCTCTATAATATTTGTAGTGGGTAAATCCCCTATAGATATTATGGAGCCTATTTTTGTGTAGAAAAAAAGTCCCATAAGATCTATAATGAAAAGCGACGAAACAACTCATTAGAAAGAATCATA
>NZ_JASHHB010000016.1:0-5015 GCF_047460035.1 Streptococcus mitis
AAGTGGAACAACCTTCACATGGAAAGACAACACACCACCGAACACAGCGGTCAAAACACCAGGAAAAGTAGATGGAACAGTCGTTGTCCACTACCCAGATGGAACAAGTGAAGAAGTACAAGTGAAGGTCAATGTCAGAGGCGAAGACGAAACGTATACACCAGAAGCCAAAGAGCAAACGGTAGATAACGGATCAGAACCAAAAGCCAAAGACAGCATTGGTAATGTAGAAGGATTACCAAGTGGAACAACCTTCACATGGAAAGACAACACACCACCGAACACAGCGGTCAAAACACCAGGAAAAGTAGATGGAACAGTCGTTGTCCACTACCCAGATGGAACAAGTGAAGAAGTACAAGTGAAGCTGACTGTCCGTCAAATAAATGCTAAAGGCACACCAGAAATACAACCAGAAGCACCAGACTTCACAGGAGGTGTAAACGCACCGGATGCACCAATAAGTGAAGTGCCAGAATACACAGACCCAATTGGATCGACTGGTGTAGATGAAAATGGAAACCTCATCATACCACCAAGTGTAGATATTCCTGAGTTTATGGGTGGAACAAGTACACCGGATGCACCAACTCATGAGTTCTCAGAGTTTAATGGGAACATTGCTATAAATGGTGAACTTCCAGAACCAGCTCAATTACCAAAAGTTAAACTGATTATTACTAAATGGGTTGATGAAAACGGTAATGAGTTGAAACCAGCAGATGCGAAAACTCCTAAAGTATTAGGTGAGGAAAATGAAGCATTTGAACATGGTGAAATCGAAGGTTATGAATTTGTAAGAACTGAAGTAGATGAAAATGGAGAAGTAGTTACACATATCTTTAGAAAAGTTGCCTCTTCAGGAGTAATTCAAACAAATGATAATGTGAAACCTGAACAGACTCCAGATGCTCTTCATGTTTCTACAAATGAAACACATGCTCAACCAGAAAAAGATGAAGTGAAACAGAAAGAAACTCAAACAACCTTGCCGAAAACTGGTACGGAAAATAGTTTAGGACTCTTATCTGTAGCAACAAGTTCAATTCTTTTTGGATTAGGCTTCTTCATTTTAAGTAAAAAAGAAGACGAAGAATGATCTTTGACGAAGTTAATGAATACAAGAATGTAAAATATATTCGGTGAATAGAAATATCCCCTAACGGTCAGTAATTGTTAGGGGATGTTGTATTATTAATTTTATTGTATTTCTTTTTCAACTATATAAGCTCCGAAAACTAAAAAGTGATAACCCTTTGATAACCTCTTAATTTTTAAAAGGATTATATATGTAAAAATTGAGGATTTATCTCTTAAAAGAACTTGATTTCAGTGATAATTTACCATAAATATCATAATGTAGAAAAAACCAGCTCTTAAGATATAAGCTCGTAAAGCTAGCCAGTTCTCAAAACGTTAAGAACCAGCTACAATACAGCATTTACAACACTTCATGGTTCACACCATGGGGTGTTTTTTTGATGATTTTTAGTAAAGTTCACACCATTACTTTTTAAGATTACGATAAGCAATCTCTCCAACAGCCATTGGAATGACATTCGAAGTATTGACATAAGTCTTTGTTATAATCGTGTCACAGTGTGTTAGACCCTCAGAAATAGCTTCAATAGATGTTCCAGCCTGTTTTGCTAGTGTTGTCCCAGTATGTCGTACTTTATGTGGTGTAGCGTGCTTAAGTTCTGGATGACGATGTGTAACATATTTCATCTTATTAGAAGATAGTCAGAGTGTAGAGGGCTATTAATGTTACCTTTTATATCGATATAAGTAAAAACATACTGTTTATCAGATTAGATGTTGCTAAATTTTGCTAATTTAGTTTTTTACTATTTTTCTCATTCTTGAAGTAAGTTGGTCAATTCAATAGGAATACTAAAAGTTGTCTTTTTATTTTCTTTGGTAGATTTTGGATTTTTGTAATTGTCTAAGGCTTGAACCAATTGAATTTCCTGTTTCTGGATGTTAATGTGTTTCCATTGCAAACCATAGCTCCCTAATTCTCTATTTCCTAAGAAAAAGGTGATATAAAACAAAACATAGTCTTTGAAAATGATTTTTCAGTGTCTAATCAATTTGATGATTTTTTAGCGGGATTGTTATCACATTGTAATTTAGTTTATGACTGTAGAAAAGTTAGTTTAATATAATGTCTCTATGTTCAAAAGCAACATGAAATGAATTCTAAACATTAATTAAAGGAACACCATATTTATATGTACACAATAGACATAAAAATAAGAATCGAATAACTTGAAAAATACCCACTTAATCAGCGAAAAAACTTTGATATACTTGACAATTGTGGCAATATAATATATCCTATAGTATGTATTAACAGAACATGTAGGTGATAAAATGAAACATTCTAATAAAAAGTCATTTGACTGGTATAGCATGCAACAACGATACTCTATTCGTAAGTATCACTTTGGTGCAGCTAGTGTCTTGCTCGGTACCGCTTTGGTATTAGGTGCAGCAGCTAGTGTCCAAACAGTACAAGCGGAAGAAAACAAACTGGAAACTGCTAATAGTGTTTCTGCTGATAATGTAGAAGAAGCTACTAAGCCAGCAGAAGTTTCTGCGTCTAATAAAGAGCAAACCTATGCAGCTCCAACTGTAGCTAATCCAGCGGAAGCATCTCTAACTAAACCAGAAGATGCTACTGTACCAGCAGAAAAAGTTGAAGAAGTAAAAGCCAAAAAAGAAGAAGTAAAAGAAAGTGCAGTTGACAAGTCAAAATTGTTAACAGCTCTTTCGCGTGCTAAAAAACTTGAGAGTAAGTTATATACAGAAGCAAGTGCTGCTAACTTGCAAGCAAGTATCCAAGCTGGTCAAGGTTTGCTTGGGAAAGCAGATGCGACTGAAGCTGAAGTATCAGCAGCAGAGTCATCTATCCAATCAGCTATCATCGGTCTAGAACTTCGTTCTAACTCTGATAAAGGAACTGTATCAGAAACTCCTGTAGTGAAGAAAGCTGATGCAGTTGAATCAAAAGAAGAAGCTAAACCAGCTGCAACAACTGATCGTTCAGTTGTTGATAGTAGCGTTTTAGCAACTAATGCACCTGCCAAAGTAGAAACAACTTCAGTTCCAGCATCTACTAATGAAATCTTGAAACCAGGTTTGAGCCTTTCTGATGCTCGCCAAAATCCAGCTATCCGTAAGGAAGACTTGGATAGGGGGTATAGTGGTTTTAGAACAGCAGGAAGTGGCTTCAGAGCGGCTGGAAGTGGTTTTAGAGCAGCTAGGCCAGAAAATAAACCTATCTTAAATCCAGGAAATGCAATTGAATTTTCTAACATCAGTCAGGGATCACATTCATTTCGTGGTATAGGACATTCACGTGGTGGCCAAGAAATCCATTATGATGTAACGACAGTACGTAGTGGTAATAATATTAACTTTACAATTGATTATTCTGCGCCAGGAGACTCTAGAGAGTTTGTTAATAATAACTTTATCTTAGATAAGGGAACAGGATTTGGAGAACCTTCTAGTGCTACTGTTTCAACTAGATATGGAACTCAAACTAGAACTATTGGTAAAGGTGCAAATTTTGTTTCTCATTCAGGATATAGTATGAATTCTGCAGTAGAAACAAACGCTGCACAAACGATTAGATTTACTTTACCTATAAAGAACCCTAACGGAGACTTATCTCTTCGTTTACGTCCAGTTGAATTTAACGTAGACCAAGGTGGTGGTGGATCTGCGACTAGTAATGACCCATATAGTAATTCTAACTATTATTATGAAACGGATCCATTATATCTAGATGCAAATCCTGCTCAACCAAATCCTTCAACGGCAAGTTTTAAAAGTAAAGTTGATTTCCAAACTTTATATATACCAACTACTAAATTAGCAGAAGGAGTAACGGAGTTAGTTTCTGAAGGGGTAGAAGGAGAGAAATCACAAGCATACAGACTTCATAAATTTGGAGATCAGTATGTTTTAGGACTTCCTGTAGGGAATGCTACTACAGTTACAGCAGCTAAACCTCGTGTAATGAAATACGGTATTGGTAAAATTGCTGCAACTCAAAATAAAACAGGGGATACGAATCACATTACATTTTATTTAGATAAAGATGGTGATGGTGTCTTTAATAATCAAGATGAACTAATTTTAAATACAGATATTAAAGATGGAGAAAGAGGACCAGCGGGACCAGTAGGACCAACAGGAGCACAAGGACCAGCAGGACCAGCGGGACCAAAAGGTGCAACTGGGGCACAAGGACCAGCAGGACCAGCGGGACCAAAAGGTGCAACTGGGGCACAAGGACCAGCAGGACCAGCGGGACCAAAAGGTGCAACTGGGGCACAAGGACCAGCAGGACCAGCGGGACCAGTAGGACCAACAGGAGCACAAGGACCAGCAGGACCAGCGGGACCAAAAGGTGCAACTGGGGCACAAGGACCAGCAGGACCAGCGGGACCAACAGGAGCACAAGGGCCAGCAGGACCAGCGGGACCAAAAGGTGCAACTGGGGCACAAGGACCAGCAGGACCAGCGGGACCAGTAGGACCAACAGGAGCACAAGGGCCAGCAGGACCAGCGGGACCAGTAGGACCAAAAGGAGAAGATGGAAAAACTCCAACAGTTAAAGTAACTGATGGGCAAGATGGAACTCATACAATTACAATTAACGATGGTAAAGGTGGTATAACTACTACAGTAGTTAGAGATGGATTTGATGGTGCAAGCCCGCTTGTTTCTACTCATAGAAATGAAGTAGATAAAACAACAACTGTTATTTTCTATTATGATCAAAATGAAAATAATAAATTTGATGCAGAAGATACAAAACTTAAAGAAGTTGTTATCGCAGATGGAAAACAAGGACCAAAAGGTGACAAGGGTTAGAACGGTAAAGATGGCTTCACTCCAACAGTAACTGTGACAGACAACCAAGATGGAAGTCATACAATTACTATTACTCAGCCAGAAGGTAAGCCAGCCCTTACAACAGTTGTTAAAAACGGAGTAGA
>NZ_JASHHB010000018.1:0-1830 GCF_047460035.1 Streptococcus mitis
TTACTCAGAGTTAAGTGACGATAGCCTAGGAGATACACCTGTACCCATGCCGAACACAGAAGTTAAGCCCTAGAACGCCGGAAGTAGTTGGGGGTTGCCCCCTGTGAGATATGGAAGTCGCTTAGCTCTAGGGAGTTTAGCTCAGCTGGGAGAGCATCTGCCTTACAAGCAGAGGGTCAGCGGTTCGATCCCGTTAACTCCCAAAGGTCCCGTAGTGTAGCGGTTATCACGTCGCCCTGTCACGGCGAAGATCGCGGGTTCGATTCCCGTCGGGACCGTTTAAGATAACGCAAGTTATTTTAGACTCGTTAGCTCAGTTGGTAGAGCAATTGACTTTTAATCAATGGGTCACTGGTTCGAGCCCAGTACGGGTCATATATGCGGGTTTGGCGGAATTGGCAGACGCACCAGATTTAGGATCTGGCGCTTAACGGCGTGGGGGTTCAAGTCCCTTAACCCGCATTAAGATATAATAAATGAGCCGGCTTAGCTCAGTTGGTAGAGCATCTGATTTGTAATCAGAGGGTCGCGTGTTCAAGTCATGTAGCCGGCATTTTTAGATAGAAGAAAACAGTGCGAACGTAGTTCAGTGGTAGAACACCACCTTGCCAAGGTGGGGGTCGCGGGTTCGAATCCCGTCGTTCGCTTAGAGAGGCCGGGGTGGCGGAACTGGCAGACGCACAGGACTTAAAATCCTGCGATTGGTAACGATCGTACCGGTTCGATTCCGGTCCTCGGCATAATATAATGAGCACCCTTAGCTCAACTGGATAGAGTACCTGACTACGAATCAGGCGGTTAGAGGTTCGACTCCTCTAGGGTGCATTTTTCTATTTAACTCGGGAAGTAGCTCAGCTTGGTAGAGTACTTGGTTTGGGACCAAGGTGTCGCAGGTTCGAATCCTGTCTTCCCGATTCATGGCGGTGTAGCTCAGCTGGCTAGAGCGTCCGGTTCATACCCGGGAGGTCGGGGGTTCGATCCCCTTCGCCGCTATAAAGATCTTGTTGGACCTTTAGCTCAGCTGGTTAGAGCTCTCGGCTCATAACCGAGTGGTCGTAGGTTCAAGTCCTACAAGGTCCATTTGAATAGTATGGAGGATTACCCAAGTCCGGCTGAAGGGAACGGTCTTGAAAACCGTCAGGCGTGTAAAAGCGTGCGTGGGTTCGAATCCCACATCCTCCTTTTGTATTAACGCGGGATGGAGCAGCTCGGTAGCTCGTCGGGCTCATAACCCGAAGGTCGTAGGTTCAAATCCTGCTCCCGCAATAAGGCTCGGTAGCTCAGTTGGTAGAGCAATGGATTGAAGCTCCATGTGTCGGCGGTTCGATTCCGTCTCGCGCCATTTTTATTTATAGTATTTATGCGGGTGTAGTTTAGTGGTAAAACTACAGCCTTCCAAGCTGTTGTCGCGAGTTCGATTCTCGTCACCCGCTTTGAACTTTGTTCAAATTACCAAGTTTTTAACTTGGGCGCGTAGCTCAGGTGGTTAGAGCGCACGCCTGATAAGCGTGAGGTCGGTGGTTCGAGTCCACTCGTGCCCATTAATAGGAGAATTACTCAAGAGGCTGAAGAGGACGGTTTGCTAAATCGTTAGGTCGGGTAACTGGCGCAAGGGTTCGAATCCCTTATTCTCCGTTTTAATGAGAGTTCATAGCTCTTTTTTTTGTTGGCTCTTTGTCAACTGTAGTGGGTTGAAGAAAAGCGGCTCTTTGTCAACTGTAGTGGGTTGAAGAAAAGCTAAGATCGAGAAAGGACAAATTTTGTCCTTTCTTTTTTGATATTGAGAGCGATAAAAATCCGTTTTTTGAAGTTTTCAAAGTTCCGAAAACC
>NZ_JASHHB010000019.1:0-1438 GCF_047460035.1 Streptococcus mitis
TGAACTGCACCCCAAAAGTTAGACAGAAAAAATCTAACTTTTGGGGTGTTTTTATTATGAAATTAACTTATGATGATAAAGTTCAGATCTATGAACTTAGAAAACAAGGCTATAGCTTAGAGAAGCTTTCAAATAAATTTGGGATAAATAATTCTAATCTTAGGTACATGATTAAATTGATTGATCGTTACGGAATAGAGTTCGTCAAAAAAGGAAAAAATCGTTACTATTCTCCTGATTTAAAACAAGAAATGATTCATAAAGTCTTACATGAAGGCTGGACTAAAGATAGAGTTTCTCTTGAATACGGCCTCCCAAGTCGTACGATACTTCTTAATTGGCTAGCACAATACAAGAAAAACGGGTATACTATTGTTGAGAAAACAAGAGGGAGAGTACCTAAAATGGGACGTAAACGGAAGAAAACTTGGGAGGAAATGACAGAACTAGAGCGACTCCAAGAGGAGAATGAACGCTTACGTACCGAGGTTGCTTACTTAAAAAAGTTAAAAGAGCTGGAAGACAGGGACGAAGCCATACAGCAAGAAAGGCAGAGACAATTAGAGAAATGGCTTCAGGAGGATTTCGACTAGATTTACTTCTTGAAGCGGCTCGTTTACCTCGCTCAACTTACTACTATCAGTTGAAGGAACTAGATGGGTTTGACAAAGATAAAGATCTTAAAGCTGAAATTCAAGCTATTTTTACTGAGCACAAAGGAAATTATGGCTATCGCCGAATAACTCTTGAATTGAGGAATCGTGGTCATATAGTAAACCATAAGAAGGTCCAACGTCTGATGACAATCCTTGGTTTAAGTGCTCGAATTCGTCGTAAACGAAAGTATTCTTCCTACCAAGGAGAGATGGGCAAGAAAGCAGAGAATCTCATTCAACGCCAGTTTGAAGCATCGAAACCAATGGAAAAGTGTTATACGGATGTGACAGAGTTTGCCATTCCAAATAGCACGCAGAAATTGTATTTATCGCCTGTTTTAGATGGCTTTAACAGCGAAATTATTGCTTTTAATCTTTCTTGTTCTCCTAATTTAGAACAAGTAAAAACGATGTTGGAACAAGCCTTCACAGAGAATTACTATGAGAATACTGTTCTTCATAGTGACCAAGGCTGGCAATACCAACACGATTCTTATCATCGGTTCCTAGAGAGTAAGGGAATTCAAGCATCCATGTCACGTAAAGGTAACAGCCCAGACAATGGTATGATGGAGTCCTTCTTTGGCATTTTAAAATCCGAAATGTTTTATGGCTATGAGAAAACCTTTAAATCACTTAATCAATTGGAACAAGCTATTGTAGACTATATTGATTACTACAACAATAAACGAATTAAGGTAAAACTAAAAGGACTTAGCCCTGTGCAATACAGAACTAAATCCTTCGGATAAATTAATTGTCTAACTTTTGGGGTCAGTACA
>NZ_JASHHB010000020.1:0-1419 GCF_047460035.1 Streptococcus mitis
CAGCAAACTATAAACTAGTAGGTTCCACACCAAATGTAAACCCATACTTCCCCATAAGTCAGATTTATAGCGCACCATCCCTAAAAACATCCCAAGTGAAACATATAAACACCAAGCTAGAATGGTTCCTGGATGATGTACTAAGGAAAATAAAACACTTGTCAAAGCAACTCGAATATCTAATTTTCTAACCAAGTTCCATAAAATTTCTCGATACATAAATTCTTCAACCATACTCGCATTGATTAAGAACAATAAAAATGAAAACCAAGGAACCTGATGTTGTAGGACAATTAAGTTTGCTTGATTCGCGCTTCCTTGCGCATGGATTAAGCTAAAACATAGACTTATAATCAGTAGGCTAACGAATCCAATACCAAGCCATTTAATCCTAGTTTCCATATTGACCTTGGCCACTTGTTTTCGTTGACCATACATCCATAAAAAAGAAATGAGCGACGCACCATAGAGAATCTGTAGTATAGTTAACTCACCGATACAAAAAAATTTCAGTAAGTATAGAGATACCAATAGGACATTTACTTGTTGGAATATATAAACTGGAATTATTCTTTTCATAGTTACCTCCGAAATAAATCTTCATAATCTAAATCTAATACCTGCACAATCCTTTCTACCCATGGACTTTGAGGCATTCGTTGTTCCATCTTGTAGTGACGAATCTTTTGATACAAACGATTCAATTCACTTGGATAGTGAAACTCTCCCGCAAACATTTTTCTGGTTAACTCAATCCAGCTGATATTTCTTTCAGCTAAAATAATGGACAAGTTCTCCCAAAATCGTTCAGCCATATTGCTTCTCCTTTAGTTAGATAAATAATGTGTTTGTGCCATATAAATCAATTGTTTCGTATCTCTTGGCAATAAAGCTCTAGCCTCTTCCAAATTCAGATTCGGATAAACCCGCTTATTTGAAACCGCAAGAGGAAGTCTGATGGTTAGTTCAGGATTTTTTAAAATCATCTCAACGAAATCCGTTAATCTTAGATTGTCACGGTTCTTAAATCGTAATAAATTAGGAGATAAAAACTCAAAACAATCTGAAGAATAGCTCATCATTTCAATTAATTTGTCCTTTGTCATTTCAGAAATAGAATGAGGAGTGACCTCTATGCCATACTTTTGAAAGAAATCCAAAAGAAGTTGATTTCTTTGGCTATTTTTACTTAGATAGAGATCAATCATGAGAGACCTCCCAAAGATTCGGTTCCATTTGATATTCTGAGACGATTAAGGAATCTAATAAATTTGCGAAGTTAATCGGTTGCTTGTCTTCATCATAAGCTTTTACAGTTACTTGGGTTGTAAGTATTCCCTCTTTTCCCTCGGCTCGATAGCCTTGTCCATATAAAACAAAAACAAGATTTTGATGATCATCTACAAAGGCATCAGCTCC
>NZ_JASHHB010000021.1:0-994 GCF_047460035.1 Streptococcus mitis
TTGGCTCTATAATATTTGTAGTGGGTAAATCCCCTATAGATATTATGGAGCCTATTTTTGTGTAGAAAAAAAGTCCCATAAGATCTATAATGAAAAGCGACGAAACAACTCATTAGAAAGAATCATATGGAACCATTACATTTTATCATAAAACTGCTCGATATCAAAGACCCTAATGTCCAATTTATGGATATCATCAATAGGGATACTCACAAAGAAATCATCGCTAAACTAGATTATGAGGCACCATCTTGCCCTGATTGCGGAAGTCAAATGAAGAAATATGACTTCCAAAAACCGTCGAAAATTCCTTACCTCGAAACGACTGGTATGCCTACTAGAATCCTCCTTAGAAAGCGTCGTTTCAAGTGCTATCATTGCTCTAAAATGATGGTCTCACAGACCTCTCTCGTCGAGAAAAATCACCAAATTCCTCGTATTATCAACCAAAAAATTGCTCATAAGCTGATTGAAAAGACTTCTATGACCGATATTGCACATCAGCTTTCCATTTCAACTTCAACTGTCATTCGCAAGCTCAATGACTTTCGCTTTAAGCATAACTTTAGCCAACTTCCTGAGATTATGTCCTGGGACGAGTATGCCTTTACCAAGGGAAAAATGAGTTTCATTGCACAAGACTTTGATAATCTCAACATTATCACCGTTCTTGAAGGTAGAACACAAGCTATCATCCGAAATCACTTTCTGCGCTACGATAGAGCCGTTCGTTGTCAGGTGAAAATCATTACGATGGATATGTTTAGTCCCTACTATGCCTTAGCTAAACAGCTTTTCCCATGTGCTAAAATCGTTCTCGACCGCTTTCACATTGTCCAACATCTCAGCCGTGCTATGAGTCGTGTCCGTGTCCAAATCATGAATCAATTTGAGCGAAAATCTCATGAATACAAGGCTATCAAACGCTACTGGAAGCTCATCCAGCAGGATAGTCGTAAACTGAGTGATAAACGTTTTTATCGCCCTACTTTTC
>NZ_JASHHB010000022.1:0-931 GCF_047460035.1 Streptococcus mitis
ACATGCAAGTAGAACGCTGAAGGAGGAGCTTGCTTCTCCGGATGAGTTGCGAACGGGTGAGTAACGCGTAGGTAACCTGCCTGGTAGCGGGGGATAACTATTGGAAACGATAGCTAATACCGCATAACAGTAGATATTGCATGATATCTGCTTGAAAGGTGCAATTGCATCACTACCAGATGGACCTGCGTTGTATTAGCTAGTTGGTGAGGTAACGGCTCACCAAGGCGACGATACATAGCCGACCTGAGAGGGTGATCGGCCACACTGGGACTGAGACACGGCCCAGACTCCTACGGGAGGCAGCAGTAGGGAATCTTCGGCAATGGGGGCAACCCTGACCGAGCAACGCCGCGTGAGTGAAGAAGGTTTTCGGATCGTAAAGCTCTGTTGTAAGTCAAGAACGAGTGTGAGAGTGGAAAGTTCACACTGTGACGGTAGCTTACCAGAAAGGGACGGCTAACTACGTGCCAGCAGCCGCGGTAATACGTAGGTCCCGAGCGTTGTCCGGATTTATTGGGCGTAAAGCGAGCGCAGGCGGTTTGATAAGTCTGAAGTTAAAGGCTGTGGCTCAACCATAGTTCGCTTTGGAAACTGTCAAACTTGAGTGCAGAAGGGGAGAGTGGAATTCCATGTGTAGCGGTGAAATGCGTAGATATATGGAGGAACACCGGTGGCGAAAGCGGCTCTCTGGTCTGTAACTGACGCTGAGGCTCGAAAGCGTGGGGAGCGAACAGGATTAGATACCCTGGTAGTCCACGCCGTAAACGATGAGTGCTAGGTGTTGGATCCTTTCCGGGATTCAGTGCCGCAGCTAACGCATTAAGCACTCCGCCTGGGGAGTACGACCGCAAGGTTGAAACTCAAAGGAATTGACGGGGGCCCGCACAAGCGGTGGAGCATGTGGTTTAATTCGAAGCAACGCGAAGAA
>NZ_JASHHB010000023.1:0-680 GCF_047460035.1 Streptococcus mitis
GTGAGGGAAAGGTGAAAAGCACCCCGGGAGGGGAGTGAAATAGAACCTGAAACCGTGTGCCTACAACAAGTTCGAGCCCGTTAATGGGTGAGAGCGTGCCTTTTGTAGAATGAACCGGCGAGTTACGATATGATGCGAGGTTAAGTTGAAGAGACGGAGCCGTAGGGAAACCGAGTCTTAATAGGGCGCATTAGTATCATGTCGTAGACCCGAAACCATGTGACCTACCCATGAGCAGGTTGAAGGTGAGGTAAAACTCACTGGAGGACCGAACCAGGGCACGTTGAAAAGTGCTTGGATGACTTGTGGGTAGCGGAGAAATTCCAAACGAACTTGGAGATAGCTGGTTCTCTCCGAAATAGCTTTAGGGCTAGCGTCGATGTTAAGTCTCTTGGAGGTAGAGCACTGTTTGGGTGAGGGGTCCATCCCGGATTACCAATCTCAGATAAACTCCGAATGCCAACGAGATATAATCGGCAGTCAGACTGCGAGTGCTAAGATCCGTAGTCGAAAGGGAAACAGCCCAGACCACCAGCTAAGGTCCCAAAATATATGTTAAGTGGAAAAGGATGTGGGGTTGCACAGACAACTAGGATGTTAGCTTAGAAGCAGCTATTCATTCAAAGAGTGCGTAATAGCTCACTAGTCGAGTGACCCTGCGCCGAAAATGTACCGGGGCT
>NZ_JASHHB010000024.1:0-670 GCF_047460035.1 Streptococcus mitis
GAAAGCACCAACACTTCCACCACCGCCACCGCCTGAGAAACCACCACCAGAGCTACCGCTTCCGGATGATACAGAAAAGGTACTTGCTGTATTTGCGACTGAGGTGTACAAATTGATTTGAGTAGCAGATGTGTGAAATTGTTTATCCCACCCACAAGATACATAAAGATTCATAGCAGCATTTTCAAGTTGAATATTGTGAAGTTTCATGATTTTATTCACCTTCTTAGCGTATCCATAGAGAGTTGCATAGACCAAAAGACGATTCCAAAGTGCAATACTCTCTAGTTCAGCCTTATCAAGATGAGCAATATCCCGAAGCATATTTTCAAAACTTGTCCAAAGGTAATAGGCTTCTGCTCCCTCTTCATTTAAGACTCCATCACGAGAAGGTCCTCTAGTCACAAAATGAACCAAGGCACTGGCTAGCAATCCCATTAAACCGAGGAAAAGTAAAGGGAGTGAAAAATAACCACGCGTTCGCAGACTATAGTAAAAGATAAGAAAGCCTATTAAACCTGTTATAGCTGAACAGACTTTCATTTTTTTCACAAGATTATTTTCTTTTTCCGTTAAAGGTCGATAATAACTTGGAATTCGTAAAATTTTCACCTTGTCTCGAACACAACTTTGCATGCGTTCAAGTCGTCTCTCAAAGGAACGCTTGAGG
>NZ_JASHHB010000025.1:0-609 GCF_047460035.1 Streptococcus mitis
CTAAGCCTTAAGGAAAATGGGCATAAGGTAGGCTATATGGGTGATGGTATCAACGATGCCCCATCCATGAAGGTGTCAGATGTGGGGCAAACTGTCAGGCTATATACGACCGCCTATTATGCTAGGGAATGGGGAAATCTCTTAGGACAAGGGATTGACCTGTTAGACTTGGTTTCTCTTATGCAAGAGCAAAAGTCTAAGCTCTTTCGTGAGCTGGGGGCTGATTTAGAAGAGGCCTTGATGCTAGGACAGAGTTTTCCTGATCGTATTGCTAGTCACCCTTTTTTCACTAAGGAACTATCCTTGATTATTGCTTATGGAGAGGCTAATGCTAGGTTGGGCTATGAGTTAGAAGTCTATGCTGAAGAGGTTTGGCAGGCTTTCTTTAACCGTCTTAATAAGGCAACAACCTTTGTGCAACCCCTCATTTTTATTATTGTTGCTGTCGTGATTGTAATGATCTATGCAGCCATGCTATTACCAATGTATCAAAATATGGAAGGAATGATGTCATGAAAATGATGTTAAAAAAATTGAATGCCGTTAAACTACGAGCTTTTACACTGATTGAAATGTTGGTCGTGCTTCTCATTATCAGTATTCTCCTTT
>NZ_JASHHB010000026.1:0-538 GCF_047460035.1 Streptococcus mitis
AGCTTGCGAATGACAGTTGAAGTTGAAATAGCCAGTTGATGAGCGATATCGGTCATAGAAGTTTTTTCAATCAATTTTTGCGCAATTTTTTGGTTGATAATACGAGGAATTTGGTGATTTTTCTCGACGAGAGAGGTCTGTGAGACCATCATTTTAGAGCAATGATAGCACTTGAAACGACGCTTTTTAAGGAGGATTCTGGTAGGCATACCAGTTGTTTCAAGGTAAGGAATTTTCGATGGTTTTTGGAAGTCATATTTCTTCATTTGACTTCCACATTCAGGACAAGATGGGGCCTCATAATCCAGTTTAGCGATGATTTCCTTGTGGGTATCTTTATTAACAACATCCATAATTTGGACATTAGGGTCTTTGATATCGAGCAGTTTTATGATAAAATGTAATGGTTCCATATGATTCTTTCTAATGAGTTGTTTCGTCGCTTTTCATTATAGGTCATATGGGACTTTTTTTCTACACAAAAATAGGCTCCATAATATCTATAGGGGATTTACCCACTACAAATATTATAGAGCCT